>JBDTZX010000089.1:0-1672 GCA_040004895.1 Rhodanobacter sp.
TGCAGCTTGTAGTCGGCCTGGCTGATCCGGGTGGAGTTGAAGGTGTTGGTCTCGACCAGATCGGCACCGGCTTCGAGATAGGCGTCGTGAACGCCGCGGATGATCCCGGGTTGGGTCAGCGTGAGCAGGTCGTTGTTGCCCTTGAGATCGCAGACACCGGCGTGGTCATGTGCATGGCCGTCACCCCCATGTTCGAAGCGCTCGCCGCGAAAACCGTGCTCGTCCAGCTCATGTGCCTGCAGCATGGTGCCCATGCCGCCGTCGAGGATCAGGATGCGCTGGCGCAGCGCATGCTCCAGCAGGGCGACGCGTTCGGGGTGAATCCAGGGCAGGGCGCTCATCGGCTTCCTTGGTGGCATCTTTCGCGTGGGAATGGGAGATTCAATTCGACTTGCGCGCCAGCAGGCTGATCACTTCGAAATGCGGTGCCTTGCGTTCGCGGCTCAGCCGGTTGCAGCTGATCACCTGCAGACCGGCCGCAAGTGCAAACCCGTCGAGCTCCTCGCTGCGGAAGCCGAGGTTGCGATGGTCGAATGGCTCGACTGCCGTGCGATGGTCGTGCTGGCCCAGCGTCACCGCCAGCAACCGCCCCCCCGGCCGCAGCACGCGCGCCGCTTCGGCGACGGCGATGGCGGGCCGCTCGGCATAAGTCAGGGCGTGCAGCATCAATACAAGGTCGAAGTGCTGCTCGCCGAGATCCAGCGCATGCATGTCGCCCTGCCGTACCTGCACGTTGCCGAACGACTTCAGGCGCTTCGCCGCCGCCTCGACCACGCGTTCGCTCGAGTCGATGCAGACGATCGAATGTGCATGCGGCGCCAGCAACTCGGCGGTGATGCCATCGCCGGAAGCGATGTCGAGCACGTCGCCGGTGCCGAGCAACTGCAGCAGCGAGCGCGCCAGGGTTTCCCAGGTGCGGCCGGGCGAATAGTGCCGCTCCATGTCACCGGCGACGGTGTCGGCCCAGCCCTCCTCGCGGGCACGGTGGGCCAGCACGTTGGGCAGCCGCGCGGCGTCTTCACGCAGCAGGGCGTCGTCGATGCTTTCGCGCAGCGAAACCAGCAATCCGTGCTGCGCCTGATCACCCTCGTTGTTGGCGCGATAGTAGGCGGATACGCCGGCGCGGCGGTCGCGCACCAGTCCAGCTTCCTTCAACTTGGCCAGGTGGGTCGACACCCGTGGCTGCGCCAGATGCAGCACGGCTGCCAGCTCGGCCACGGTCAGTTCCTCATGTTCGAGCAGCGCCAGCAGCCGCACACGAGTCGGATCGGCCAGCAGGCGAAGCACGCTGGAGGCGGTCGCCAGATCCATTGTTATCCTTCTATCGCGATACAGAGATGGCAAGTCTGGCCGTGCATGGCCGGGTCGTCAAGCATTCCGCGAGGCAGGCTGCGACCGGTGCCGCCGACCTCGGTCGCTGCAGCGACTCAAGAAACCTCACGGTCGAGGTCGTCCGGTTCCCGCCCACGCGCGGTGGCGTCATGCGAAGGCGACGCCGCAGTGGTCGCCGGCTACAATGGCGGGCTTGATTGAAAGCTCATCACGACCGACAAGGCGTACCCGGAGTAGCACATGGATTTCGGTTTCACTGAAGACCAGTTGACGATCCAGTCGATCGCCCGCGATTTCGCGCAGAAACGGATCATGCCGGTGGCTGCCGAGCTGGATGCCA
>JBDTZX010000419.1:0-1666 GCA_040004895.1 Rhodanobacter sp.
CATCCATCACGGGCTCGCGTGCGTTGAACAACGACAAGGACATGGGCACATCTCCTGGGTGGTTATCCCTGAAGACGCGCGGCGTGGACAATTCTTACAGCCGGATCCATGCACCGGGCGCGTTTCTTCCGCCTCGGGCAGCGCCGGTTCGGCGGAGCGGGCCGGATGCGTTGTCAGCCGGTTGGTCTGCTTGCTGGATGATGCAGCTAGGCTGGGCGGGATGAACGGGGTGCGCTGCGCAAGCTGCCGAAGCGCTGTTTCCATCGATGCGTCAGCATCTGTCGCACCACTGACAGGCCCGGACGGGGATCGTCGAAACGGAACGAATGGAAGTGGGCCTGCATCCATTGCAGCAGGATCCGCGCGAGGGTTCCGCGCGCGGCCACGTCCTGGGTCGATACCGCACTGATGTCACGATGCAGGTCAACACAGCCGGCACCGGCCCGGTAGTTCCTGGTCGCGGTGGTCACCGGCAGGTCCAGCGCATCCCGGTATGCCATCTCGCAGACATTGACGCCGCAGCGCGCGGCGAATTCGACATAGGTCCAGGCGCGCGTGTTGACCTCGATGATCCGGTATTCGCCATCCCGCCGGTCGCGCTTGAACTCGGCGCTGAAGATGCCGCGGTAGTCGAGTTTCGAAAGCAGCAGCGCCATGTTGTCGACCGGACCTTGCAGGCTTTCCAGCGCGATGCTGCGCGAATACGAGCTGTTTCCGAAGTCCGCCGGATGCATGCGGATACGCTGTCGTGTGAACAGCCCGCTGAGGTTGCCACCGGCGTCGCGGAAACCATCGACAAAATAGTGATCGTCTGGCGAGCCGGGCACGTATTCCTGGGCCATCAGCTTGAAGTCCTGGCCCTGCAGCCGGCTCCAGACATCGAGCAGCTCCTCCCTGCGACGGACCCATATGCCCTTGACGCCCATCACGTCGCTGAATTTCTGCGAGTTGACCGGCTTCACGAAACAACGATCGAGTTCGTTGAACGGCATCACCTCGATGTCCGCCGCGGAATCGATGCGGAACGTGCGCGGATGCGGAATGCCAGTGTCCTGGAGGAAGGCTGCGAAACGCGATTTGTCCTGCAGGATTTCCTGCGTGAGCCGCGAACTGGTGCTGACCCGGAACCGTTCGCCCAGGTCGCTTTGCGGCAGGTCCGCCAGCCACAGCGCGGCGTCGTCAGCGCCGGGGATCAACACAGCCTGTTCCAGCGGCATGCAACGCAGGATGTCCCAGGCGTGCGGACCCATCGAGCCATCCCACGCGGTTGGTCCCGGGGTCGGCCGATACCAGCGCGAGCGGGTCACGTGATCGCCTGGCGGGCACGCGACGTACGCGCTCACCCCCGCAAGTCGCAGCGAACGCAAAATGCCAAGCGCCGTCGGGCCCCGGCCCATGACGATCGCCGGCACCCGGTAATCAGGATTCCCCATGAACATCATCCGAGATATGCGAGCGGAGGCCCCAGCTTCCGCACCTCATGCTAGCAGCAAGAGGCTTTCATCAATCTGTCAGAGGCTCGGTGATGGCCGTCCAAAAAAAAAAGCGCGCGGTCAGACCGCGCGCTTCCTTGACAGTGGCCGGCTGCCGCACCGGCGGCAGCCGGATCGATCAGTAGCGGTAGTGCTCCGGCTTGTACGGGCCTTCCACCGGCACGCCGAGGTAG
>JBDTZX010000413.1:0-1664 GCA_040004895.1 Rhodanobacter sp.
CCGACGCTGGAAGACCTGTTTGTGGAACTGGCATGAGAGCGGTGTGGCAACTGTGGCTGCAGCCGTGGCGGCGGGTGATCGTGCTGATGCTGCTGGGCCAGTTGCTGTGGCTGGGCGCGCTGGCCATGCTGCTGCTCGGCGACGACAGGCAGGGCATGGCGATGGCAGCAGCAGGCCTGCTGCTGCCGGGATCGTTCTTCGTGCATATCGCGCAGGGTCAGACGCTGCGCGGCCTGTGCCGGCCCGAGACTTTTCTGCTGCCCTCGTTCCGGCGACGACTCACTGCCACGGCCACCATCGAGACAATCCAATGGGTGCTGCTGCCGACCCTGCTGGCATGGCTGATTCATCTACCGCATCTGCTGCTGTTCGCCACGGCACTGTTCGGTGTCGCCGCACTCGGTCTTTCGATCGGTTGCGGTCGCCGGGTGGGCCTGCTGATCTGGGTGGTGGCGATCGCCGCCGGCTGGATGCCCGGCCTGGCCGCGCAAGTCCTGCAGATTGCCCTGGATTCTGCGTTGACCGCTCCGCTGCTGTGGTTGCTGCTTGGCTGGCTCCTGCTGATCACGCTGCGGCCGCTGCTGCGCATCAGCGATCGCGAGGTCGACGTATCGCCGCTGGAAAGCATGAGCCTTGGGCGCTTGAACGCGCCATCGAGTGGCGCCACGCCGCCGCGCGGCGCGCTCGGCAAACGCGTCGCCGGCTGGTTCGACATCACCTCGCAGCAGGCCCTGGAAAACGCGTTGGCGCGCTATCGCCGTCAGCCCGGTCCGCTGCGCCAGCTGGCACTGGTGCGCAGCCTGCTGTTGCCGCACGACAATCCGCTGGCGGTTGCCTTGCGGCTGGTACTGGTCGCCTTGATGGTGACGCTCTATTTCTTCGTGATCCAGCATCGTCAGCACTTCAATGCCGCCGTGATCGGCGCCTACGCGATCCTGCTCTCGATCAGCCGCTTCCCGCAGCTGGGCCGCGGCATGTTGCGGATGCGGCCGAATCTGGCGGACCTGTATCTCACCCTCGCGCCACGAACCTACGTGGAATACCAGAAGACCATCGCCGATGCGCTGCTGTGGCTGGTCCCGGTCAGCGTGATGACCGCCCTGGCGTACACACTGCTTGGCGTCGCGCTGGTGCACGCCGAGGAACCGGGACAGATGCTGCTGGCATCGCTGATCGTCGCGACCGCGGCAAGCCTGGTGGCGCTTGCCGTGCACCTGATCGGGCCGGAAGGCTCGTTTGGACGCGGTGTGGTGAATGTCGTGGTGGTACTTGGCGCGATGGCCACGTATTGGGGCGCGTTCTGGATCATTGGCGCGCTGGGCTATGGTTTTGGCGGCGGCGTGGCCGCGCTGATCACACTCAGCTTCGGGCTGGCGGTGTGGTTCGCCGCGCAGCGCGAGTACCAGCGGCGATTGCCATGCTTCGATGCGCCGTTGGGCTGAGCGACGTCAACCTCGATCGCGCAGACTTTCGACAAAACGGCGCGGGGCATTTTCGAAGCCGCCGTTGGACATGAAGATGACCTGGTCGCCGGGTTTCGCCTGCCGGCACAATTCTTCGATCAGCGCATCCACGGTCGCCACCGTGCGTCCGCGGCCGTCCAGCGATTCGGTGATTTTCCCCGCATCCCACGCAAGCTCCGGCCGATGCAGGAATACCACCGC
>JBDTZX010000224.1:0-1664 GCA_040004895.1 Rhodanobacter sp.
TCGTGTTCGGCGTACAGCACCAGCGACTTGTCCAGCGCCTGCGCGTGCAGGTCGCTGGGCTTCTTTCCGTGCAGCAGATGCAGGAAGTGCGCGGCGATCGACTCGTCCTCGGTGGTCGTCTCGATGCGCCGGCCGTTGTGGCTGAAGTGATACCAGTACAGCAGCATCGAACCGAAGCTGGCCATCAGGCGATCGGCGATATCGCGGGCGCCAGTCACATTGTGATCGTCCTTCTCGGGCAGCACCGTACCGAGTACCGAGCACCCGGTACGCATCACATCCATCGGATGCGTCGCTGCAGGAAGCAGTTCGAGCGCGGCCTTTACCGGTGCCGGCAGCCCGCGCAGACGCTTGAGTCGCGCCCGGTAGCTGTTGAGTTCGCCCCACGTCGGCAACACGCCGTGCACCAGCAGATAGGCGACTTCCTCGAAGCAGCCCTTCGTCGCCAGATCGTGGATGTCATAACCGCGGTAATGCAGATCGTTGCCGCTGCGACCAACAGTGCACAAGGCTGTGTTCCCTGCAGCAACGCCGGACAGCGCGACGGATTTCTTGGGCTTCGGCAGGTTCTGCTGGGAATTCTCACTCACGATATTCTCCGTAAATCGGCTGCAATCTGGAGGCGAGCGCATTTGCCCTCGCGTGTTGTTTGACTCAGTCGCTGAAAGTATCCGAGGGTGAAATCCGCGGACACGTGGTGATCGGTTGCACCTCAGGCCCGCCATGAGGCTGATGATCGGCAAGCATCCAGCAATCGCCCAGGGTCGAGCAGTAGCAGATGTTGATGTGGCCGCGCGCGCTCATCGACTGACGAAAGCGCGTAGCGGCCGACTGGTCTGAAAAGACCAGCACCGGCAGCGTTTCGCCGGGACTCAATACATTGCCGTTGAGCGATGAAAACCCGAACTTTTCGGGGGATAGAGCCAGCGCATCGAATACTCCCTGCCAGGTTCTTTGTGGTTTGCCGTCAATCGATACTTGAACACTGCGCACGATTGCCGGACCGACACCCTTGTTGAAGATGGCCAACTTGTGGAGTGTATCGTCGGAACTTTTCTGATCCAGACCGGTGGGGTCGACCCAAGCCCGGATAAGGTAAGGCCAGACCTGCGCGCGCACCTGCTGACGCTGAATGTAAGCGGTATAGGCCGATACCAGCAATGCCAGCAGGCCGACGAGCGAAGCGATGGTGACGCCGATCGCATCCCGACGAAATCGCCGATCGCTGGTTTCGACAGGGGGCTCGACCTCGAACGGCTGTGGTGCGTTCATTGCCTCTCAGTCGCCCTTTCCGCTGCCGAACAGCGTATCCAGTTTCTGCTCGAATACGTGATAGTCGAGAAAGTCGTACAGCTCCTCGCGCGTCTGCATGGAGGCCACCGCCGCCTTCTGCGTGCCGTCGCGACGCACCGTTTCGTAGAAATTCAGCGCAGCCTTGTTCATCGCGCGATACGCGCCGCAGCAATACAGGATGATGTCGACATCGGCACCAGCAAGTTCATCACGGGTGAACAGCGGGGTCTGGCCGAACTCGGTGATGTTGGCGAGGATCGGCACTTGCACCGCCGCCTTGAACTGTCGGTACTGATCAAGCGTGTAGATCGCCTCAGGGAAAATCATGTCCGCACCCGCCGCCACGCAGGCTTGCGCGCGATCGATCGCGG
>JBDTZX010000307.1:0-1655 GCA_040004895.1 Rhodanobacter sp.
GAAACACTCTGGAGAGACCGGTTGAATCCGGCGCCGAAGGGGCACGAAGCAGGCGGATCTGGCGCCGCGCTTCCAAACTCTCAGGCAAAAGGACAGAGGGGCGCCCCACGTGCGGCACGGCACGTTGTCTGCGGATGCCCAAGTCATGAGCCATCAGAACCCCTCCCTGCGCGATCTGGAAAACCACGGCGCCTTCATCGACCGCCACATCGGCCCGAATGATGTCGAGATTGCGCAGATGCTGCGCGTCATCGGCCATGAATCGCTGGAAACGATGACCGATGCGATCGTTCCGGTAGCGATCAAGTCGCCCGCGCCGCTGGCGCTGCCGCAGGCGATCACCGAGGTCGAGGCACTGGCCAAGATCCGCACCCTCGCCGATCAGAACCAGGTATTCCGCAGTTTCATCGGCCAGGGCTATTACGGCACGCATACGCCGAACGTCATCCTGCGCAACATCCTCGAGAACCCGGCGTGGTACACCGCCTACACGCCGTACCAGGCGGAGATCTCGCAGGGGCGGATGGAAGCGCTGATCAATTTCCAGACCATGTGCGCCGACCTCACCGGCATGGAAATCGCCAACGCCTCGCTGCTCGACGAAGCCACCGCTGCCGCCGAGGCGATGACCCTGGCCAAGCGTTCGTGCAAGTCGAAGTCCAACGTATTCTTCGTGTCCAACGGTGTGCATCCGCAGACACTGGAAGTGGTGAAGACGCGCGCCGAGGCGCTGGGCATCGAACTGCATGTCGGCAATGACCACGACGGCTCGACCATCGACAGCTTCGGCGTGTTGCTGCAGTACCCGGACACGTTCGGCAGCGTCAACGACTACAAGGCGCTCGCCGATGCGGCGCATGCGCGCGGTGCGCTGGTCGCCGTCGCCACCGACCTGCTCGCGCTCACCCTGATCGCCGCGCCCGGCGAATGGGGTGCGGACATCGTGGTCGGCAATTCGCAGCGCTTCGGCGTGCCGTTCGGGAATGGCGGTCCGCACGCCGCGTTCATGGCCTGCCGCGATGCGTACAAGCGTTCGATGCCCGGCCGGCTGATCGGCGTGTCGATCGACGCCGAGGGAAAGTCGGCATATCGGCTCACGTTGCAGACCCGCGAACAGCACATCCGCCGCGAAAAGGCGACCTCCAACATCTGCACCGCGCAGGTGCTGCTCGCGGTGATGGCCAGCATGTACGCGGTGTATCACGGCCCGGACGGCCTCACCCGGATCGCGCGCCGCACCCATCGGCTGGCATCGATCCTGGCGTCGTCGTTGCGCTTCAGCGGCGTCGACGTGGGGGCCGCATTCTTCGACACCCTGCACGTCACCGGCGTGGATGCTGCCGCATTGCATGCAAAAGCCGCGGCCGGGCGTATCAACCTGCGCGCCATCGGCGAACACAGCGTCGGCATCAGCCTGGACGAAACCACCACGCGTGACGATGTGCTGGCGCTGGCCCATCTGTTCGGCGCCGACATCACCGACATCGATGCGCTGGACGCGAAGATCCCGAACGCCCTGCCCGCCGCACTGTCGCGCAACAGCGCGTTCCTCACTCATCCGGTATTCAACACGCACCACAGCGAACACGAACTACTGCGATACATGCGCTCGCTGGCGGACAAGGACCTGGCGATGGATCGCACCATGATCCCGC
>JBDTZX010000372.1:0-1651 GCA_040004895.1 Rhodanobacter sp.
TCGGCGATGATGGTCTGGCGGCCCTCGGTACGATCGACCACCACGAAGTTGCCGTCGGCGACCGAGCGCAGCGATACCGCGATCGCCGGATAGCTGTCGGCGATCCATTCCCAGCGATCGCCTTCGCGATGCAGCACGCCTTCCTCGCCAAGCAGATCCAGCCACGGCGTGGCGACTTCGGTGCCGAACATCTCGTCGCCCACGAAGGGCAATTCAAACGCGGCGCAGCGAATGTGGTCGAGCAGGATCAGCGGTTGATCCGGCTGGATGCGTGCGTGCTCCGGCGATGCGCCCTGGAAGAATTCCGGATGGCGCACCAGGTACTGATCCAGTGGATCGGAACTGGCCACCAGCACGCCCAACGCCGATTGCTGCCGCCGCCCGGCGCGACCGAATCGCTGCCAGGTGGCGGCAACCGAACCGGGATAACCGTTCAACACCACCACGTCGAGACTGCCGATATCCACCCCAAGCTCCAGCGCCGAGGTGCTGACGATGCCGTCGATGCTGCCCTCGCGCATCGCACGTTCGGCCGCGCGGCGTTCCTTCGGCAGATAGCCACCGCGATAGGCGCGGATGCGCGGCGGTTTGCGCGGGTCGTGGTCGAACACGTCCTTCAGATATTTGGTCAGTACCTCGACCATGCTGCGCGATTGTGCGAACACCAGCGTCTTCATCCCGGATTTGATCGCCAGTCGCGCGATGCGATTGGTCTGCGAACGCGCGGACGCACGCAGGCCCAGATCGGGATTGATCACCGGCGGGTTCCACAGCAGCACATGCTTGTCGCCGGTCGGTGCGCCGCTTTCGGTGATCGCGGTGACCGCATCCTCGATCAGCGCCTCGGCGTGCTCCTGCGGATTGCCGATGGTCGCCGAGCACAGAATGAATTGCGGGGTGACGCCGTAGAACGCGCACACGCGTTTGAGCCGGCGGATCACGTTGGCCACGTGCGAGCCGAACACGCCGCGATAGGTGTGCACCTCGTCGATCACCACGTAGCGCAGGTTCTCGAAGAACTGCGCCCACTTGGTGTGATGCGGCAGGATCGCCTGATGCAGCATGTCCGGGTTGCTGACCACGATGTCGCCGTGCAGGCGGATCGCCTGGCGCGCATCGCCGGGCGTGTCGCCATCAATAGTGAACGCCTTGACGCCCAGCTCGCCCGCCTTGTTCAACTCCAGCAACTCGGCCACTTGATCCTGCGCCAGCGCCTTGGTCGGAAACAGGTACAGCGCCTTGGCGTGATCGCGCATCGCCGCGTTGATCACCGGCAGCGTGTAGCACAGCGACTTGCCCGAGGCAGTCGGCGTGACGATGGCCACGTGCGCACCCGCTTGCGTGGCCTTCCACGCCTCGGCCTGGTGGCTGTAGAGCTGCCCGATCCCGCGCGTGCGCAGAGCGGCTGCGAGTGCAGGTGGAAGATCTTCCGGCAGCGGCGCGAACGATCCCTGCTGACCGGGCAGCACGAACGCGCCGGTGATCCGCGCGGCGTAGCGTTTCGACAGCCGCTGCGCCAGCGTGCGTCCATCGCCCGCATCGCGCAGCACCAGGTCGTCGGCGGATTGATAGCGGTCAGGCAAGGCATTCATGGCAGATCCCCGGAAGCGTCGCGGCATTAAGCCGGGGAGGTGTCTCAGCAGATGAGATG
>JBDTZX010000275.1:0-5455 GCA_040004895.1 Rhodanobacter sp.
GCAGCGTTATGCGCAACGAGGGTCCTGAGTGTCTACGGAACCCTGGGCGATTCAATCTCTGGCCGCAATCCGAGCGCAGACTTCAGGGCGCTGCCCCGCATTTCCACAAGCGGCAGAGGCATTCGAACACTTAGTAAGACTTCCGATCCCAACCAAACTTCTGAGTAAAAACCGCACAGAAAGTTTCCTGCGGTTTGCCTGTTTGGCGGGGAACAGGCCGTCGAACCCTCAGTAAGACTTCGACCCTTTAACGAATTTTTGCCACAAAAAAGGGCCAGAGAAAGTTCTCTGACCCTTGTCTGTTTGGCGTGCGAACCAGAATTCGAACTCTCAGTAAGACTTCTGACCCTGAACGGACTTTTGGAACAAAAAACCCGCAGAGAAAGCTTCTCTGCGGGTCGAATATTTGGCGGAGAGAGAGGGATTCGAACCCTCGATAAGGCTTTTGACCCTATACTCCCTTAGCAGGGGAGCCCCTTCGGCCGCTCGGGCATCTCTCCGGGTTTGTTCCGCATCACTGCGGAGCCAGCAAGGATACTGATCGGCGCTGCAGCGGTAAAGGCTTAAATTCCACGATCAGCTTTCGGCAGTCTCGCCGGATGCGCTGTCCGTGTCATGCTCACCCTTGATGCGCTGATAGATTTCTTCGCGATGAACGGCAACGGTCTTGGGTGCATTGATGCCAATGCGCACCTGATTTCCCTTGACGCCTAAAACGGTGACGGTCACCTCATCACCGATCATCAGGGTTTCACCGACCCTGCGGGTCAGAATCAACATGTTTGCTACTCCATATTCTGGTCGTTACAGGCCTGTGGATCGAGGAGCCTCACCCCTGAGTTCCAGCAATCCGCGGTTCGATGAAGCGTCCATCGAAGGCCCTACCGCCTTCCCGGCTCTTACCACGCCACCTCTCGGAAAACATGGCAGGCGGTCACCTCATCGGTGGCACGCCGATTCCCGATAGTAGCCGAGCGTGAACGCCACGCGCAATCCACACGACCCTGCCTTATGGCCTAGGTGGAGCCGGTTGGCCGGCCAATTGCCCCGCAATCCAGCCGGGCAGATCGGTGAGTACCTGCGGCAGGTTGGCGGCGTCGATGCCGCCGCCCTGCGCCATGTCCGGACGACCGCCGCCTTTGCCCTCGATCAGCGAAGCCACGTACGCCACCACGCTACCGGCCTTGATGCGTCCCAGTGCGTTTCCATGCACGCCGGCGATCAGCGACACGCGACCATCCGCCGCACCGGCCAGCACGACGACGCAGTCACCGAGTTGCTGCTTGAGCTGATCCACGCTGTCGCGCAGCGATTTCGCATCGAGTCCCTCCAGCCGTGCCGCAACCACCTTGATCCCGTCGACGTCCTGCGCGCTGCCGGCCAGATCGGCAATGGCGGAACCGGCGGCCTTGCTGCGCAGCGACTCCAGTTCGCGCTCCAGTTTCTTCTGCCGATCGAGCAACTGCCGCAGTTTTTCCACGGCGTCGTCGCCGCTGCCGGACAGCAAACGGGAGAGTTCGGCCAGGCGGTGCTCTTCGTCGGCCACGTGGGCCAGCGCACCCTCGCCGGTCACCGCCTCGATGCGACGCACGCCGGATGCCACACCGGATTCGCCGACGATCTTGAACAGTCCGATGTCGCCGGTGCGGTCGACATGTGTGCCGCCGCAAAGCTCGGTGGAGAAATCACCCATCTTCAGCACCCGCACTTCATCGCCGTACTTTTCGCCGAACAATGCCATCGCACCGAATTCGATCGCGTCGTCATACGCCATCGTGCGGATCTCCGCCGCAGCGTTGCGACGCACTTCGGTATTCACCATCGACTCGACCCTGGCGAGCTCGTCCGCGCTCATCGGCCGGAAGTGCGAGAAGTCGAAGCGCAGCCGCTCCGCTGCGACCAGGGAACCTTTCTGCGAGACGTGGTCGCCGAGCACCTGGCGCAGCGCCGCGTGCAGCAGATGCGTAGCCGAATGATTGAGCACGATCGCCTGGCGGCGCGAAGCATCCACCTGGGCATCGACAATGTCGCCGGTGCACAGCGGTTGCGTGCCATGCCAGCGACCGGCGTGACCGAAAAACACCCCGCCCATCTTCAGCGTATCGGCCACAGCGTAGTGGCCTGCGGCATTCTGCAACCGCCCCGTATCACCCACCTGCCCGCCGGATTCGGCATAGAACGGCGTCCGGTCCAGGATCAGCAGACCTTCTTCGCCGTCGCCAAGCCGATCGACCTGCCTGCCATTGCGGACGATACCCAGTACCTTGCCGCCGTGACCATGCATGGCATCGTAGCCAAGGAACACGGTCGGCTTGAGCTGGCTGGCCAGCTCGGCCGGCATCTGTCCCTTCGCTTCGAAGCGACCCGCCGCACGGGCACGCTCGCGCTGCTCGTTCATCGCACGATCGAACCCGGCCATGTCCACTTCGAGACCGCGCTCGCGTGCGATGTCGGCGGTCAGATCGACCGGGAAACCGTAGGTGTCGTAGAGACGGAAGGCATCGGCACCGGGAATCGTCGTGCCTGATTTTCCTGCCACGTCATCGAACACGCGCATGCCGTGCTCCAGCGTTTCGCCGAAGCGCTGCTCCTCGGTGCGCAAGGCATCCTCCACGAACGCACGCTTCGCCGCGAGCTCCGGGTAGGCCTCGCCCATTTCCTCCACCAGCGGCGCAACCATCCTCCAGAAGAAGTCGCCGCGCACGCCGAGCATCCATCCGTGGCGCAATGCGCGACGGATGATCCGGCGCAGCACATAGCCGCGACCTTCGTTGGACGGCAGTACGCCGTCGACGATCAGGAATGAGCATGCCCGAATGTGATCGGCGATCACCCGCAGCGATTTGTTGCCGAGGTCGCTGGTGGCAGTGAGCTCGCCCGCCACCCGGATCAGATGCGCGAACAGGTCGATCTCGTAGTTGGAATGCACGTGCTGCAGCACCGCGGCCAGGCGTTCCAGGCCCATGCCGGTGTCCACGCAAGGCGCCGGCAGCGGGCTCAGCGTGCCGTCTGGCGCGCGGTCGAACTGCATGAACACCAGGTTCCAGATTTCGATATAGCGATCACCGTCTTCGTCGGGCGAACCCGGCGGGCCACCGGCGATCCCGGCGCCGTGGTCGTAGAAGATCTCGGTGCACGGACCGCACGGACCGGTGTCGGCCATCTGCCAGAAATTGTCCGAGGCAAACGGTGCGCCCTTGTTGTCGCCGATACGCACGATACGTTCGGACGGGATGCCGATCTGCTCGTTCCAGATCCCGTAGGCTTCGTCGTCAGTGTGATAGACGGTGACCCACAGCTTGTCCTTCGGCAGCTTGAAAACGTCAGTCAGCAGTTCCCACGCAAAGGTGATCGCGTCCTGCTTGAAATAGTCGCCGAACGACCAGTTGCCGAGCATCTCGAAAAACGTGTGATGCCGCGCGGTGTAACCGACGGCGTCGAGATCGTTGTGCTTGCCGCCGGCACGCAGGCAGCGCTGCACATCCACTGCCCGAACGTACCCGGGTTTCTCGCTGCCGAGAAACACATTCTTGAATTGCACCATGCCCGAGTTGGTAAACAGCAACGTCGGATCGTTTGCCGGCACCAGCGAGCTGGAGGGCACGATGGTGTGGCCCTTGGCGCGGAAATAGTCGAGAAACGCGGAACGGATTTCAGAGGTTTTCATGCGGATCGTGATGGCAGGCGACGAAGGCCACGCCGCGGCCGGGCCAGCCGATCCGTCGTCCTCTAGGACACGCTGTCTCTAGAACACGTCGTCGGCAGCCTCGTCCACATTGGCGCGGGTGACACTCCGTACTGTGGCGGCGGCAAAGCCCCGGCGCAAGAGGAATTGCGCCCGCTTGGCGCGTTCGGCCGGGTCGGTGGTGCTCGCACCGCCATAGCGGCGACGCAATTGCGTGGCTGCCGAGGTGTTCCAGTCCACGTCCGCCGCATCGAGCAATTCGCGGATGCGTGCGTCCGCCAGCCCATGGCTTTTCAGCTCCACGCGCAGGCGCATCGGTCCATACCCCTGCGCGATCCGGCTGCGCAGAAGCAGTTCGCCGAAACGGTCGTCGTCCTGATATTGCTGCTCGCCGAGGCGCTCGATGGCAGCACCGGTTTCCGCGCTTTCGTAGCCGCCCTGACGCAACTTGGTTTTCAGCTCGCGTCGCGAATGCTCGCGCCGGGCCAGCAATCCCAGTGCCTTGTCATACGCACTGCGTTTCGGCTTGGTCGGATCGTCCGGGCCGGGGCGACGCTTCATGGCGCTGCGCACCTGCCGGACATGCGCGAAAAATCCCGCCAGCCGGATACGCCGCTGATGCATGGATGCCGTGACGAAACTTCGGCCGTGCGTGAACGCGCACGGACGCGATACGTCGACGCGGCAATCTCGAGTTCCGGATCGACTCCATCGAGGCAGCCGGGTCGATGGCAGGGATGGGTCAGCACGAAAGGTTGATCAAGCCGAAATACAGCGCTCCGGCAAGGCCGGCCACGGCACCCGACAACAACCCGAAGGCGATCACCGCCACATACAGGACAACTCGAAGCGGCCCTGCCCCTGGTGTTGCACCAGCATGCAGTGACGGTTCGCGGCGTCCCGGATCAGTCGTCCCCATGCGCGGGTTCCCTGTTCAACGGTTCGAGGACCGTGCGGCGATCCGGGTCGCGATCTGTGCGCCAAGGTCGTCTGCAGTCTGCCCGGCCGATCGAACCGCTGACTGGATGGCTGCCGCGTCCAGCCCGGCCACACGCGACGCTTCCGCCAAAGCCCAGGTGCGTGCTGCGCGATGCCCGCTGCGACAATAGAGAAGAACCGGCCGGCCGGCCTGCGCCAGCGACCGGCCCAGAGCATCGACCGTCGCTTCGGGGACATCGCCGTGCGGTACCGGAACGTAACCGAACGTCAGGCCGGCAGCCTGCGCGGCACGCGCAACATCCGCCGCCGCTGGCTGGTTGACGGCTTCACCGTCAGGACGCAGATCGATCACGGTGCGGAATCCCTGCGCCTTGATGTCCGCCAGCTGGCTTTCGGAAATCTGCTCCGTGATCCACACCGCCCCGGCGAGCCGTTTCGCCAGCACATGCGGTGCCGGATGCGGCCGGTCGATGGTCGCCATCGCCACGACGATCGCCACACCCAGCAGTGTCGCGAGCAGGAAGGTCCATTTCAGGTTGGGCATGTCACAGTTCCCTGCCGCAGGGCTCAGGCTTCTTCGGCTTCCTCGGCCACGACCGGCGCAGGCTTGCCGACCGACACCAGCAGGCGCTCGCGCAGCAGCTTGTCGATCTCGTTGGCAATAGCCGGATTGTCCCGCAGGAACTGGCGAACGTTCTCTTTGCCCTGCCCGATACGGTCGCCGTTGTAGCTGTACCAGGCGCCGGATTTGTCGATCAGGTTCTGCGCCACGCCCAGCTCGATGATCTCGCCCTCGCGGGAGGTGCCTTCGCCGTACAGGATTTCGAATTC
>JBDTZX010000289.1:0-5445 GCA_040004895.1 Rhodanobacter sp.
CAAGGCCAAAGGAGACGGAGGCAATTAAACCACCGTTGCTGTTTGCGGTTTCGCGGTTTCCCACTTGTTCAAAGTGAAGGATCTGCTGTCAGCCAGCCACATTTGAGCGCGCGCATCATCCAGATCATTGACGACCACGACCTGATGGGCGGTGCCGCCAAGAGTCCATTCTCGCGCCGCATCCGGTATACACCGCGCTCGCCTCAACGAAGGAAGCGAGCGCCGAAACCTACCGGCAGATGTTGCGCGTAACCATATCCGATGACGATCTGACAGCCATCCGGACCTATCTTCAACACAACGAGCACCGGGCCGGCACAACTATTGCGCGGTGGTCGAAGCCAGGACCCAACGCTTCGCCAGCGTGAGGCCAGCGCATCGGCCGCCGCGCGATAGTTCAAACGGCTGTGAGTGAACCTCACACTTTTTTTTACAGATCCACCTCTACCAGCTGCAGTTGCCCCATCTGCGCTGACGCCAGGCGCTGGTTATCCATGTTGATTCGCATCGGCCGTGGGTCCAACTTGCAATGCGCGCCTCCCGACGGAACGGACCGCTTGCAATACACGTTGACGATGGCAACCGTGTCCAGCGCGGAGTTGATCAGCCGGATCTGTTTTGCCACGCCAGGGCCGGACGAGTTGTCGATGGCCACGGAGACACGCGGCTGCAGGCCGAGGCCCCGCATCCGCAGGGCTTCAGATCTGTCAGCCGCCCGCCGTGCCTGTACGTACTGTCTGTGTGTGTGGCCCACAACGGCCTCCAATGTGTAGCCCACATCCAAGTCGGCGACGTAGGTATCGTATGGGGCGGGTACTTGGGTGACGGTGACATTCTGCATGTTGGTGGTCTGCGTCCGGTCCTGGGCGACGCTGACGCCGCCAGCGCAGACAAGACCGAGCACCGTGGTCGTGGCAATGATCAGATGTTTCATAGAGGCCTCCTGACGGACGCCAATGTCCGTGGGATGACTTTGGACTGGAGCTCCGGCTCTTGCTTGAGGGATTCCGGTGGAATCCGCGTGGATCCTCTGAGGGTTTCCGGTGGAATCGCCTGCTGGATGCGAAGGTCGGAAGACCCGCGGAATCGTCATCCGATGTACAGCAACCGATCCTTCCCGGGATGGTACTGGGCCACCCGCAGATCTGCTCGCCACTGCGCGTATTCGAGACTGGCGTTCCTGAAAATAGTGACGTACGACCTCGGCCCGATAATTGTCACCCCACGAAAAGACGCTGCGGATCGCACCGCGATGATGTCACGGCACCCAACGCAGTAACTGTCGGCCCCCTGCGTGCAGCCGACGCCAAAACCTGTGGAAGAATGGTGCCCATCCGCCGGGTTTTCCGCGCGAAAATCCTGATCCGGCCCAAGCACTGATCACGCAGCAAGCGCTACGTCTGGCAGATGACCCTGTGTCATCGCCGGGCGCAGACTGCGCCTGCAGTAGCGACGTTGGCCTCGCTTTCAAGCCAATCAAAGCTCTGGCACTTCCCCAGACTCGAACAGCACTCGCGGTGTGCCGTAGTCTCCGCTGTCCTCGTCGACGTCCATGCTGTAAGCGACGACTCCGGCATGCTTGTCGGCCAGCAACCCTGCCCTGCGCGCAGCTTCATCGGCCGTCTTGAACTGCAAGACTTGGCCCGGTTTCAAGCCGCTCGTCACGCGGTCGAACGGCTGCACTACGTGGATCGTTTCCATGTTTCTTCCTGCATTGAAGCAAATAGGAGTGGCGCGAAAAAATCACCAAGGAGCCGGAGCCGCACTTATGGTGAAAGTGCACTCTAACCGCAGTGCCAGACCACCTTCGCGACAACACCAACGGCTGCAAGTGAACCGCCCTCATTTTTACCTGAGGCGGAAGGAGGCAGACGTGGTGATTTCGCCTTGACCGCCCCGCCTCTGAGGTCTCGCTTTTCGCCACCCGCGAATCGCTGGCAAGTTCGATTGACCCTCACACACCGCTGTGATATTGCCATTCCGTGGCCAAGGAATCGAACAGTCCGCGGGTGGACTACGCGTTCGGCGATATTTGCGTCGAGCCGACGGCTCACCGCGTGTTGCGCGATGGCCACGAACTCGAACTGGAGCCGAAGGCCTATGCCGTGTTGCTGCAGTTCGTGACCCATGCAGGCGAACTGATCCCGCACGACGACCTGCTGGAAAGCGTGTGGGGACACAAGTACGTCACACCGGCAACGCTGAGCCGGGTCATCTCGCAGTTGCGCCAGAAACTCGGCGATGACGCGGCGGAACCGCACTATATCCAGACTGTGCATGGCCTGGGCTATCGCCTGATCGCCAGCGTAACGGCAACAAATCCAGCGGATGCCGCCGTCGCCACGGTCAATGTGCCGCGACCACCCCGAAATACGGACGGCGACCGGCGCAGCATCGCCGTGCTGCCGTTCGTCAACATGAGCGGCGACCTCGAGAACGAATACTTCAGCGACGGCATCGCCGAGGAGATCCTCAGCCTGCTGACCAAGCTGCCGCAGCTGAAGGTTTCGTCGCGAACCTCCTCGTTCTTCTTCAAGGGCAAGGAGGTCGACCTCCCGATGATCGCGGCAAAGCTGGACGTTGGCACGGTGCTTGAGGGCAGCGTGCGCCGGGCGGGCAACCGCGTGCGCATCACCGCGCAGTTGATCGACGTGGCGTCCGACTCGAACCTGTGGGCCGAGACGTATGACCGCGAACTCCGCGATGTGTTCGCCATCCAGGACGATATTGCCCAGAGCATCGTCGATGCGCTGAAGGTCACCCTGTCACCGAAGGAGCGTCGCGCGATCCAGTATGTCGCCACCGCCGACGTGCAGGCCTATGACCACTACCTGCGCGGGCGCAAGTATTTCTATGCGTGGAACCGGCGCGATTCACTACTCGCCATCGACATGTACCGTCGCGCCATCGCACGCGATCCAAAATATGCCGCGGCCTGGGCCGGCCTGGCTGATGCGTACGTCATGCGTCATCGCTTCATGGACCCCAATCCCGAACATGTCGCCCATGCCATGGACGCCAGCGAACGAGCGCTGCAGATGGACCCGGACTCAGCCGAGGCGCATGCCTCGCGCGGGCTGGCGCTATATGTCAGCAAGCGGCTCAAGCAGGCCGAGCGGCAGTTCGAGACGGCCATGATGCTCAATCCGAACCTGCTCGAAGCCTATTTCCTGTACGGCATGATCTGCAGTTCGCTGGGCAATTTCGAGAAAGCCGCCTGGCTGTACCTGCGCGCCGCCGAGGTGAGCCCTGCCGACTATCTACCGTTGGTCTACCTGTCCCAGGCGTACAGCGAGATGGGCCGCAAGGAAGATGAAAGCAAAACTCGCCATCGCGCGATCGAGCTGATCGAACGCGCCCTCGGCGTGAATCCCGACGACGCACGCGCCCGCTACATGGGTGCGGCGAATTTCGCGGTGCTGGGCGAGAAGGCCAAGGCGATCGAATGGGCGAACCTCGCGCTGCGCTCGAGCGAGGACGAGCCGATGGTGTTCTACAACGCAGCCTGCACGTTTGCGGTGTTGGAGGAACACGAGCGCGCCATCGACCTGCTCGAGCGCGCGGTGAAGCTCGGCTGGGGTGATCGTGCCTGGATGGCGAACGACAGCGACCTCATCTCACTGCGCAACAAGCCCCGCTTCCAGGCGCTGCTGACCAGCCTTAACTGAAACGCGCGGCGGCCGGCTCGCGCCCTCGGAAAGTGAACCTGCCCCCGTTTGGCCGGCGACGATGTAAGCGCGTCCGGAGCGGATTCCGTTGACCATGCTCCAAGCCGACGTGATCAGGTAGTCGGTCTTGCCATCGCCGTCCACATCGCCAATGCCCACGGCATCGAAGCCCAGGGTGTCGCCGGGAACCTTGCCGGTGAAGCTCTGCAGCACGGCACCATTGCTGCCCGAATACACCGCCACGCGCCCGCCCGACCACGCGTCGCCCGGATATTGCCAGGAGCCGACGACCAGGTCGGCGATGCCGTCGCCATTGACGTCGCCGGTCTTCGCCGCGCAGGTGCCAAAGCCCTCACCGGGTCCGCTGCCGTCCAGGGTAAGCAGGGTGCTGCCGTCGGCCCCGGAATAGACGTACACGCGACCGGCAGACGGGCCCTTGGCGGCGTTGGCCCAGTCGGCGGCATAGATGTCGGCGATGCCGTCCCGGTTTATGTCGCCGGCGACCGAAACGAACATCGCGCCCAGTGCGCCGCCAGTGGCATCGGCGTCTTTGACGAAACGTGGCGGGCCCTGCAGCTTGTCGTAGACATAGACCCGACCGTGATGATCCGGACCGCCGCCGCCCGCGCCGACGATCAGGAAGCCGCTACCGCCACCGAGCGCACTGCCCAGGCGTGCGCCGACGGTCTCCCCCGTCAGTCGCCGCAACAGCTTGCCGTCCTTGCCAGAATAAATGTACGCGTAGCCGCGATAGGCGTTGTCGCCGGGTTGACCGTTGGCGGACGCGGGCGCGCCGACCGCCAACTCGGGGTAGCCGTCGCCATCGAGGTCGCCAATACCTGCGACCGCAGTACCGAAGCCTTTGTCGCCGGGATGACCACTCAGGGTCCGCAACACCGAGCCGTCCTTGCCGGACAGCACATACGCCTTGCCTGCGCCGGGCGCTCCGGCGATCACATCCGGCACGCCGTCGCGGTCGACGTCGCCGGCGGCCTCCACACCGTTGCCGAGCAGATCGACGCCGCTGCCGCGATGCTTCCACAACAGCTTGCCGCTCTTTCCGGAATACAGGTAGATGCTGCCGGGGCCATGACCCTGGGGCGGATGCGCGGGCGCCGAGACCACCACATCGGACACGCCATCATGGTCGACATCGCCAACGGCACGGGCGATCCAGCCGAATTCGTCGCCAGCGTGCTCGCCGCGCCATTCATGGATGACACGGACCTTTTCAACAAACGCTGGCTCATAGGCAATCTTGTCTGCGAACAGCGTTGCGAAACGCGGGTCGTCATGCAGCCCGGCGATTTCGGGGTGCAGGGCCAGTTCGGTGAGATCACCCATGCGCGCGTCGCGCATCTTCACAAACCAGGGCCACGCTGCGTCGGCCCGGTCGGAACCAGCCAGCAGCAGGAACATGCCCTCGGTAGCCGGCCGCACGACCGCATCGATGCTCAACCCATGGCGGTAAGCGGTCTCGGCCTCCACCACGTGATGCAACTGACCTTGAGCTGATGCCAGTAGCAACCACGCGCGGCCATTTCGCGGATGCGCCTTCAGCACGAGCTCAAGTGCCGGCACCGCCGCGGCGAATTTTCCCTGCGCAACCAACGCTTGTGCCTTCGCAATGTCGGCAGATGCTGTCGGCGTGGTAGCCGCCATGCCGGCGGACATCAGCACGGCGATCAGCGCCAGGGTGCAAGGCACAACGGCAGGAACAAATCCACGCATGATGCACTCCCGATCGATAGGGTCGTGTCGAAGATACTCCCACGCC
>JBDTZX010000145.1:0-1642 GCA_040004895.1 Rhodanobacter sp.
TCGTCGAACAGCTCGTAGCGCTTGCGCCCGAGTTCCTTGGCCCGGTACAGCGCGATATCCGCGTCGCGCAGCACTTCGTCGGCGGCCTGGTAATGCACGTCGCCGATCGCGATGCCGACGCTGGCGGTAGGCCGCAGTTCCTTGCCGGCCACCAGCATCGGCGCGCCCAGGGCGTCGAGCACGCGCTGGGCGACCGTCGTGGCGACCGTCGGCGAGTCGACCTGTTCAAGCAGGATGGCGAACTCGTCGCCGGACAGCCGCGCCACCAGATCCGGATGGCGAACGCAGCTGGCCAGCCGCGCGGCGACTTCCTTCAGCACCTCGTCGCCGGCCAGGTGGCCGAGGCTGTCGTTGATGATCTTGAACCGGTCGACGTCCAGGTACAGCAGCGCGCAACGACGATGTGGCTCCTGTCGGATGCTTCCCAGCACGCGGTCGATGCGGTCGCGGAGGTAGCCGCGATTGGGCAGACCGGTCAGCGAATCGTGCATCACCTGATGTCGCAACTGGTCCTGGATGCGTTCGCGTTCGGCGATCTCCTTGCGCAACGCCAGCGTGCGCTCCTCGACCCGGTGTTCAAGCTGTTCGTAAGCGCGGCGCAACGACTCGGCGGAACGCCGGCGGGTCAGGCTGTTGGCGATCTGGCTGCCGACGAAACTCAGCAACTCCTGGTCTGCCGGCCCGTACGCCACTTTCGAGCTGTAGCTCTGCACCGTGACCAGGCCGATCACCTCGTCACCGACGATCAGCGGCACGCCCAGCCAGCACAGGGCCGGCGACCCGGAACGACCCGGCGCGATTTCGCCCAGCCGGTCCAGTTCCTCGATGTCCGCGTTGTCGGCACGCAACGCCGTGCCCCGGCGCAACACGTATTCGCTCAGGCCGCGTCCCAGCGGACGTTCCGCCGGCGGCAGCTTCACCGCATCCACCGAATAGGGAAAAGTCAGCCGCTGGCGGTCGTCGGAAAGCAGCGCAATGAAAAAGTTTTCCGCATTCAGCAATTCGCCGACGACCGCATGCACGCGGCGATAGAACTCTTCCTGGTCGATGTCGGCCGTGGCCAGCTGGGCGATCTGGAACAGCGCGGCCTGCAGGTGCTCGGCACGCTGGCGCTCGAGAATCTCCATCTGCAGCCCGCGGTTGGCTTCGGCCAGTTCCAGGGTCCGTTGCCGCACGCGATGTTCCAGATCTTCCTTGGTCTGCTTGCGCTCCAGCGCAGTGAGGATGTGGCTTCCGACGAATTCCAGCAGCGTGCGGTCCTCATGGGTAAAGGCAATCATCTGCTGATAGCTCTGCACGACCAGCGCGCCGCCGGGCTTGCCATCGCGCAGCAACGGCACGCCGAGCCAGTCATGGCTGTCCGAGCCGATCTGCACCACCGGCCCAGGTACCTGGCTGCGCAACTGGTCGGCGGTACCCATCAGCGCCTTGCCATCGCGAATCACGTACCAGGTCAGCGTGTTCTCGATCGCCGACAGCGGCAAGTCGCGACCTTCGCCGGGCGAGACCGGATCTTCCACGTCGACGAAGTACAGGAAGCGAATCGTGTCCAGCTCGGTGTTGTGCTGCACGATGAAGAAATTTTCCGCGTACATCAGCGTGCTGACGATGGCGTGGATGCCGCGCAGCATGTCCGGCATGT
>JBDTZX010000147.1:0-1636 GCA_040004895.1 Rhodanobacter sp.
CAGTGACGATCCACTCTGTCCCGGTTTGCGCCAAAGGCTTCTACATCGGGGGCATCGCGGCAGGCGTCCCGTCAGACCAGGTGGCGACTCCGACCAGCAGAACCGACAGCGGCGGCAACTTGGCTGCTTCGGCTTGATGATCCGTCGCGTAGAACCAGTAGTTGCCACCGAAAACGGGGGAGCCGGACGCGTTGGCACCCCAGTCGGCGCCATCCTTGTACGGAACGTAGAACATGACGTGCGCCATGTCATGGTCGCCATCGTCGGAAAGATAGGACAACTTCGACATCATGTAGCACATGGCGCCCGGCCCCAGAGCCGGGATTTCCTCGGTGCGAAGGGCAGCCTTGATGCGGTCGGCGATTTCAACGTCAGAGCGACCGGCAAGGACCATCGCCGTGCGAAGTTTGGCGATCGGCGTCACGCTACGCGCAGCCTGCGGATTGTCGCATCCTGCGGCGCGGATCTTCGGGTTCCATCGCTCGGGCCAGTCCGGAGCACCGCTGAAACCCCTGGCCACCCAGCAGACGAAGCCATTGGTGCCGGTGACGGCGGCTTCATAGCCCGTGGGGGTCAAGACCAGGACAGTCGCGTCCTTGGAAATGGAAGCGGGCGCGGCACTTCTGGCCAGGGCGATTTCCTGGGCACGTTCCATGAGGTAGGCCTTTACGGGGGCCATGCGGGGGTAGGACTCCGCCGCGTGCGCAACAGCGCCGATCAAGGCGAAACAGACCAGGGCGGTGCAAGCCATGTGCTTGGCAGCAAGCCTGCCTGTGAAGCTCTTACTCGCCGGCCTCCGAACGGTCCGGAGAGAGCCGCGTTCACTGCTTTCAGACATCTTTGCGATCGTCGTCATAAACATTGCGTTGCCCTTTGGTGATGCCGACTGCGCGGCCTGATTCAGGTTCTGCTGCGCGGCGTTTTCCGACCGCTCATCGGAACGACGAAACAGATCTTGCGAAATCGACATCCACCTGGAATTTTCCCCTCTCCTCACGAAAATTGGCGCCAAAGTCGACTTTAAAAATGCGCGCCGAGATGGCCAGGATTTGACGGACGCCTTGGAGCGGGGATTGGACTGTCCCCGTTTTTCATCGCAGTACTTCCGGCACGCTCACCGGCCCGGTTTTCGGGTCTAGCGTTGCGGTACTTCGATCATCGCAAGCAGGCACCGACATGCCGACACTCGACCGGCGCCAGTTCCTGAAGCTCGCCGCCGCGCTGGGCGCGACCCTGGCCGTGGGCTGCGTACCCGTACGCACTTCATCGAGTGGTTGGCGCGAGCGACGCGAGCTGTTTCCGCAGGGCGTCGCTTCGGGCGATCCCAACCACCACAGTGTCCTGCTGTGGACGCGACGCCCTTATGTCGATGGCCGCGAGCGCGCCACGCTGCTGCTCGAAGTGGCGGAGGATCCGGCCTTCTCGCGCGTGATCGCGACCACGTCAGCGCCGGTGATGGCCGAGGCCGACTGGACCTGTCGCGTGCTGGTCGGCGACCTGCCGTCCGCCGGCGAGTACTGGTATCGCTTCGTCGACGCGGAGGGCAACGGCAGCCGGATCGGCCGCACGCTGACGGCGCCTGCGCCCGACGATCCGCGCCCGGCGCGCTTCGCCTTCGTCAGTTGCCAGACCATCT
>JBDTZX010000026.1:0-1632 GCA_040004895.1 Rhodanobacter sp.
TCGCTGAGCAACTGCATGCGGCAAACCGTTTGAGCTGGCTGTCCGCGGTGCTGGCACCGGCCGGATTCCTCTCCGCCAGTGATCCGCCCGCGACCGGCATCGCCGCGCTGGATGCCCTGGTTCGCCATTCGCCGCGACGGGGTCGCTGGATGCAGGCCCTGGCCCGGCGCGTCACGCATCCCTGGACGGCGCCGGTACGCAACTTTCGGCGAGCACTCGGATTGCCGGCCGAGTCGGTGCTCGGCGATCCGTTCCATCAGGGCCAGCATTCGCCGCAAGGCGTGCTCGCGCTGTTCTCGCCGCTGTTCGGCCAACCGCAGCCGGACTGGCCGCCGAAGGTCTGCGTCACCGGCTGTGTCCGCTACGCGCAGCCGGGCAGATCCGATCCGTCGCTTGCGGCGTTCCTCGATGCCGGGCCGCCGCCGCTGGTGTTCACGCTCGGCTCGGCCGCGGTGCATGCCAACGCCCGCTTCCTGCGCGAAAGTGCCGAGGCCGCGCAACGGCTCGGCCAACGCGCCGTGTTGCTGACCGGTTCGCCCGAAATGCGCGCGCAGCTGCCGCGCGATCTTCCAGCGGGGATCCATGCGCTCGACTACGCCGCGCACGCTGCGCTGTTTCCGCGTGCGTCGGTGGTCATCCACCATGGCGGCATCGGCACCAGCAGTGAGGCGCTGCATGCGGGCAAGCCGATGCTGGTGGTGCCGCACGGATTCGACCAGCCCGACAACGCGGCGCGTCTGCGCCGGTTGGGCGTGGCGGAAATCCTTCCCGCAGCGCGCTATCGCGCAAGCGCAGCGTCAGAACGATTGCATCGCCTGACGCAGCAACCTGTCTATCGGGCACATGCCGAAGCCTGCGCCGAAATGATGCGGCGGGAAAACGGCGCGGCACTCGCCGCAGAGGTGATCGAGGCTATGCTCTGACGCGGTTGACGTGTGCATCATGCCATCCGCAAAAAAGTCCCCTCCCGCCGCCCGCAAAGGAACCTATCGTGGCCGACCTGCCGAAACTGCTGCCTACCAGCGCCGAAGGCGAAACCTTCGGTGGCGTCACCTACCACATCGGTGGCGAGCTGGTGCCGGTGCTGACCGTCGATGTCTCGCAGACGGCCATCTATTTCGAGCACCACATCCTGCTGTGGAAACATCCACAGGTCGCGATCAGCCTGAAAAACATGCGCGGTTCGCTCAAGCGGATGATGGCCGGCATGCAGATTTTCGTCACCGAGGCGCGCGGTCCCGGCATGATCGCCTTCAGCCGCGACGGTGCCGGCCACATCGTGCCGATGCATCTGGAAAAAGGCCGCGAGCTGCACGTGCGCGAGCACCAGTTTCTTGCCGCCACCAGCAGCATCGACTACAGCTTCGAGCGGGTGAAGGGTTTCGCCAACATGCTGTTCGGCGGCACCGGCTTCTTCATCGACAAGTTCCACAGCCATGCCGGCGACGGCATCCTGTGGCTGCACGGTTACGGCAACGTGTTCGAGAAAGTGCTGGCAGCGGGCGAGTCGATCGACATCGAGCCGGGCGGCTGGCTGTACAAGGACGCCTCGGTGCGCATGGAAACCACCGTCGACCGCCTCACCAGCGGCCTGCTCGGCGGCATGAACCTGATCCTCAACCGCTTCACCGG
>JBDTZX010000540.1:0-1630 GCA_040004895.1 Rhodanobacter sp.
CTCATGAGTGCGTACCGGGAAATGGCTCAAGGATGCGGCTTGCCGCGCTTCCGGGCGGTTGGCACGGCACTTGCCATTTAACTCTCGAAAGCTTCCATCCTCATGCAAGGAAAACGATCATGAAATACGAAAACCTGATGCTGCAAACCCTGTTCGCTGTGTGTGCCCTGGTCTGCCTGCTGGTGCTTGGCTCGATGCTGACCGCGAAGCCTGCCACGTACGTGGCGTCCAGCCATGCGCCGGTGGCTGCGACGGCGAACACCGCGGGCTGAGCTGTCCGTTCCGTCATCGACGGATCACCCGACGCCAGAAATCCACAACGGGCCAGCTGCTTCGGGTGATCACGCAAGCTTCGCCGCCGCGTTCATGCGGTGGCCGATGCGGTCCTTGGCGGCGGCAATCGCCAGCCGTGATTCAACGATGCCGTCGCCGCGGTGCATGCGGATTTCGCGTTTGCCGCGCTCCGCACCATGAGGCAAGCTGGCAGCCATCGGTCGCGGACCGTGATGGCGGGAAGCACATGGGCAAGGGCAGGCTGGAAGCATTCAGCGATGGGGTCATCGCGATCATCATCACCATCATGGTGCTGGAGCTGAAGGTGCCGGGAGGGCATTCGCTCGCATCGCTGGTACCGCTGGCGCCGGTGTTGCTCAGCTACGTGTTGAGCTTTGTCTATGTGGGCATCTACTGGAACAATCATCACCACATGCTTTCGATCATCCACCGGGTGTCCGGTCGGGTGTTGTGGGCGAACCTGCACCTGTTGTTCTGGCTGTCGCTGTTTCCCTTCACCACCGCATGGATGGGCGAAAATCACGCCGCCGCCGCGCCGACCGCGATCTACGGCGTGGTGCTGCTGATGGCCGCCGTGGCCTACTGGACCCTGCAGCAGGTACTGATTGCGGCGGACGGTTCCGGTTCGGTACTCCGGCGCGCGATCGGATCCGACTGGAAGGGAAAATTCTCGCCGGTGTTGTATCTGTCCGGTGTCGCACTGACGTTCTGGCAACCGTGGGCGGCGCAGATGCTGTACGCGCTGGCGGCACTGCTGTGGCTGGTTCCGGACCGGCGCATCGAGGGCGTGGTCGAACGCTGAGTCGAAGGGCGGTGCGGGATCCTGACCGCGCGAAAACGCCGCGTGGGTTCACGGTGCACGACGGTCTCGTTCAATCGTGCGGCTGCGTGCGATGTGGCCCCAACCACTCGCGAACCGTCGAAATAATCTCGTCGATCGTTGTCTCTGCCGACACCGTCAACGCATCGCCCTCGGACGAGGGTTCCTCCAGCGTTCGCAGCTGGCTGTCGAGCAGCGACACCGGCATGAAATGACGGCGATCCTGCATGCGGCGTTCGAGTCCGGCACGCTTCACGCGCAAATAGACGAAACGCACGTCGGCGCCGGCAACGCGCAGGCGATCGCGGTAACTGCGTTTGAGCGCGGAACAACTCACGACGCCATCCCGGCCGCGTGCGCGTTCGTCGCCGATCCAGCCCGCAATGCGATCCAGCCAGGGCCAGCGCTGGCTGTCTTCAAGCGCGAATCCCGCATGCATGCGATCGACGTTCGTCTGCGGATGCAGATCGTCGCCTTCCCGAAAATCCCAGCCCAGCTGGTCGGCAAGCATGCGGC
>JBDTZX010000267.1:0-1618 GCA_040004895.1 Rhodanobacter sp.
GCATGAGCCTGTCGGTGGACGGCATCGTCGGTATCGTGCTGCTGATCGGCATCGTCAAGAAGAACGCGATCATGATGATCGACTTCGCGATCGAGGCGAAGCGCACCGGCATGAACGCGCGTGATGCGATCCGGCGTGCCTGCCTGCTGCGTTTCCGCCCGATCATGATGACCACCGCCGCGGCCATGCTGGGCGCGCTGCCACTGGCGCTCGGCAACGGCATCGGCGCCGAGCTGCGCCGGCCGCTGGGCGTGTCGATCGTCGGCGGCCTGCTGTTGTCGCAACTGGTGACGCTGTACACCACGCCGGTGATCTATCTCTACATGGAACGCCTCTCCGACTGGCTGCAGGTGCGTCGCGAGCAGCGTGTGCTGGCGCGTGCCCGCGCGAGCGGCGCATAACTTTCGATGGGCTGGCGATCAACCCTTTGGTGGCTGCTGCGTTGATGAGCGGATGACTTTTTCACGTGTTGTCTGCCATAACGTTGCCGGTTACCTGGTCAAGCGCGGTCCATGAATATCTCCGGCACCTTCATCCGTCGCCCGATCGGCACATCGCTGCTGGCGATCGGGCTGTTCGTGGTCGGCATGATCAGCTATTTCCTGCTCGGCGTGGCCGCGCTGCCGGACATGCAGTTTCCGGCGATCTTCGTGCAGGCGAGTCAGGCCGGCGCGGACGCCAGCACCATGGCCTCCACCGTGGCAGCGCCACTGGAGCGTCACCTCGGTCAGGTGCCAGGCATCGACACCATGCGTTCGTCCAGTTCCGAGGGCAGCACGTTTGTCTTCATGATGTTCGCCAACGGCACCAATCTCGACTCGGCGGCACGTGACGTCCAGGCAGCGATCAATGCGGCAGCACCGGATCTGCCGACCGGACTCAACGGTGCCCCCAGTTATGAAAAAGCCAATCCCAACGATGATCCGATCATTGCCTTCGCACTGACCTCGGACACCCAGTCGGCGGCTGATCTCTACAACGTCTCCGATAGCTTGCTGGCACAACGGCTGCGCCAGCTCGACGGCATTTCGTCGGTGGAGATCGCCGGTGCCGCCACGCCGGCGATTCGCGTCGACGTCAACCTGCGCGCGCTGAATGCGATGGGCCTGTCGCCCGATCAGCTGCGCAATGCCCTGACCGCAGCCAACGTGACGTCGCCGGAGGGTTTCCTCTCCGACGGCAAGACCACCATGGCGGTCAGCGCAACCACCGATCTGCACAGCGCGGATGACTTTGCGCAGCTGGTGATCGCCACCCACAACGGCACGCCGGTTCGACTGTCCAATGTCGCCAACGTCTATGCCGGCCAGCAGGATGCCTATCAGGCGGCCTGGTTCCACGGCAAGCCGGCCGTGCTGATGTACGTCTACAAGAAGGCCGACGCCAACGTCATCGCCACGGTGGACAACGTCAAGGCGCAGCTGCCGCTGTTGCGCGCGTATCTGCAGCCAGGCACCGAGCTGACCCCGTTCTTCGATGGCACGCCGACGATCCGTGCCTCGCTTCATGAAGTGCAGGCGACCCTGTTGATCAGCCTGGCCATGGTGGTGTTGACGATGGCGTTGTTCCTGCGCCGGCTGGCACCCACGCTGATTGCCGCGATCGCGGTGCCGCTGTC
>JBDTZX010000392.1:0-18149 GCA_040004895.1 Rhodanobacter sp.
TGCCGGTGATGCTGGTGCACAGCCTGTGGGACCAGGAAGACAGCTACGGCGCGCTGGCCGTGTATCGCGCGATCAAGCCGAAAGACAGCAGTGGCGAGATGGTCAAGCTGGTGATGGGCCCGTGGCACCACGGTCAGGAGATCGACGAGGCCAGCTCGCTCGGTGCGATCCAGTTCGGCAGCGACACCGGCAGATATTTCCGCGAACACATTCTGCGTCCGTACCTGGCGCAATACCTCAAGGACGGCGCGCCGAAAGCCAACCTGGCGCCGGTCACCGCGTTCCAGACCGGCACCAACCAGTGGCAGCGTCTGAACCGGTGGCCGTTGTCCTGCGGCAGCGGTTGTCCGACGAGCAGTCGCGCGCTCTACCTGGAGGCCGGCAACAAGCTCGGCTTCACCCCGCCGGCTGCCGGCGCCGACTACGACGAATATGTTTCCGACCCTGCACATCCGGTGCCGTTCCGCGCACGACCCAATCAGCCGATGGGTTACGACCCCGGCCAGACCTGGTCGCAATGGCTGGTCGACGACCAGCGCGAAGCGTCCGGTCGCACCGACGTGCTCAGCTATGTTTCGAACGTGCTCACCTCACCGTTGACCCTCGCCGGTGCGCCCGAAGTGAACCTGATTGCGTCGACCAGCGGCAGCGACAGCGACTGGGTGGTGAAACTCATCGACGTCTATCCCGACCAGGTCGCTGATCAGCCCGCGATGGGCGGCTACCAGCTTGCCGTGGGGATGGATATTTTTCGTGGCCGCTATCGCGAAAGCTTCGCCGATCCGAAACCGATCGCCGCAAACCAGCCCCTGCCCTACCGCTTCGCGCTGCCGCCGGCCAACCACGTGTTCCTGCCCGGCCACCGCATCATGGTGCAGGTGCAGTCGAGCTGGTTTCCGCTGTACGACCGCAACCCGCAGACCTTCGTGCCGAACATCATGCTGGCCCAGCCGGCGGATTACGTGAAGGCAACACAGCGCATCTATCACTCGCCCGCGCAGGCGAGCTTCATCGCATTGCCGGTGGTGGGGAACTGAAGGCCTCACACTTTGTCGAATCCATCGGGGCGGGCTGCACTGCTTGCATCGCACGCATCGACATCCATGGCGCTCTCGCGACAGTCATCGCGCCATGCGGCTGATTCGTGATCCCCCGCCAAGTCGCCGATGCGATCGATTGGCACGAGACAGGCACGTTCGGTCACCTGATCGGACGATGCCTGACAACTAAGCAAACGCTATGCATGCTGTGTGATCATCCATCGGCACGCTACGCCATCACGTCTGCCGAGCGGGTCCTTGCTGAAATTCAACATCCACCTGCCATGACGATATTCAACGCCGATGCTTGCGGCGACCGATGGGATACGTCGTCGGGGGATGGTCGCCAGAAATCTGCTGCGTTCCCGTGGCCCTGGAAAACCCGGCCGATGCGCGGGCCTTGGCGGCGCGCGGGCTTGGGCGGCATGCTGCTGTGCGTGCTGGCAGGCTGCGCGGCACCGATGCCAAAACTGGCACCTCCGGTTCCCGTGCAATGGCAGCACGTGATCGCAGCGGATCCAGCCGCACCGACTGATCTGAATGGATGGTGGCATGCGTTTGCCGATCCGCAACTCGATGCGCTGGTCGAGCGCGCACTGTCGCGCAACCTGGATGTGGCGCAGGCGGTCGAACGACTGCACGCGGTTCGCTCGCTGCATGACCACGCAAGCCAGCGTTACCTGCCGTCACTGAGCGCAAGCACCAACGATGTGATCGACCCTGATGCAAGCGCCTCCTACTTTCTGGTCGGCTTCGATGCCAGTTGGGAGCTGGGTCTGTTTGGTCGGGCCGAGGGCACCCGGCGCGAATCACAGGGGGTGCTGAATGCCGGCATCGCCGATCTGCGCAGCGCGCAGGTATCGCTGGTGGCCGAAGTCGTGCGCGAATGGATCGAACTGCGGACTGCGCAGCAACAACAGCAGTTGCTGCTGCAGATCGGCCGCGATCGCCAGCGCGAATGGCAGTTGCTGCAAGTGCGGCGACATTTGCAGCTGGTAGCGTCCAGTGCAGTGGATCAGGCCCAGGCGGCTTACGCGCAATCGCAGGCCGCGCTGGCTGCGCCCCGGCAGGCGATCGACGCTGCTGCGCAGCAACTGGCGCTGCTGCTCGGTCAGAACCAGCCGGACCCGGCCTGGTTGCAACCCGGTACCCCACCCGAACTTGGCGGATGGAAACTCGACAGGGCGCCGGCCGACCTGTTGCGCACGCGACCGGAGATCGCCCGCGCTGAAGCAGACGTACTGCAAGCCGCTGGTGCGGAGGCATTGGCGCATGCAGACCTGTTTCCGCGCATCGGACTCGGTGGTTCGATCGACTGGTCCACCAGCATCAACGACAACCACAAGCATCCCACCACGCCAAATGCGATCGATTCATTCGGACCGGAACTCAATATTCCATTGTTCGACTGGGGTATCCGGCAGGCCGCCCGGCGTGCCAGAGATCACCAATTGAGGGCCAGCGTGCTGGCGTATCGGCAGGCGGTGCTGCAGGGCGTGACCGAAGTGGAAACCGCACTCGGCAGCGTGCGGCAGCAACAGCAACGCGAGCAACACAGTGCGCTGGCGTGGCACGCCTTGCAGCGCGTGGACCAAGCCATGCAAACCCGACTGCGACTGCGGCTGGCCAGTCCGTACGATCAATCCGAGAGCCGCATCGCCGCCGGCCAGGCCGCGCTGGAACTGGCCGATGCACGTGCGGCGCACAGCCTGGCTTTCGTGGCCTTGTTCAAAGCCCTCGGGGGCGCGCCCCTGCCTGCCACGGTACCGGTTCAGGTCGAACCGGCTGCAACCGGCGATGCCGCGAAAGCCACCGACGGAGTGCAGCACTGATGGTGCCGCTCGCCCGCAAGACACTGATCTACGAGTGGCGACGTTTTCTGCCGGCGATGCTGGCGGTGGGTTTCGCCGGGCTGCTGCAATTGCTGCAGATCGCGCTGGTGCTGGGTATTTTCGGCAGCACCAGCGTGTATATCACCGGCTCCTCGGCCGACGTGTGGATCGGTTATCCCGGCACCCAGAGCGTCAGCCTTGGCCGTTCGATCGATGTCGATGTGGCCTCACGAGTCCTGATGGACCCGGCCGTGCGACGCGTCGAGTCGTACCTGTGGGTTGACGGCGACTGGCGCGGGCCGGGCAATACCGGTGGCGTTTCGGTGTTCGTCTCCGGCATCGATCCGCGTGCCGACGGCCTGATGTTTTCCAGGGCATTGGCGCCTGCGCTGCGTGCACGACTGGCCGAGCCGAATGCCATCGTGATCGATCGTTCGGCGCTGGATCAGCTCGGCGTGGCGATCGGCGAGACCGCCACCATCAACGGCCAGCGTGTGCGCGTCGTGGGCATCAGCAGCGGGCTGCGCGCACTGGGCGGCGTCAATGTACTGTGTTCGCTGGATACCGCACGGCGACTGGACAACGACCCGACCGACACCGGCCCGACCTACCTGCTGGCCAGCTTGCGCGATCCGTCCCAGGCCGATGCCGTGGCCGTGCGCCTGCGCGGAAGCAAAGCCTTCGGCCCCTACACGACCTGGAGCGCCAGCGATTTTGCCCGGATCTCGGTGCGCTACTGGCTGTTCGATACCGGTGCCGGTGCCGGCGTGCTGTTTCTGGCCGGCATCGTTTTCCTGGTCGGCGCCGTCATCACCAGCCAGACCCTGATCGCCGCCGTCAATGGTTCGGTGCGCGAATACGCCACCCTCAATGCGCTTGGCGTCGGCGTGGCGGCATTGCGCCGGGTCGTACTGGAACAGGCGTTCTGGGTCGGCGCGCTGGGCTTGCTCGGCGCCAGCGTGCTCGGCATCGTGTTGATGATGCTGGCGCGCAGCCAGGATGTTCCGGTGGTGCTGAACGTGCCGGCGGCACTGGCCTGCATCGTGCTGGTCATGGGGCTGGCGGCGGTCTCCGGACTGGCTGCCATGCGCAGCCTGCGCCGCGCCGATCCCGCCACGCTGCTGAGATAGCCATGATGCCATCGATCAGCGCCATCGAAACCGCACACACGCCCGCCGTCCAGGCCGAGAACGTCAGCAAGGCATTTGTTTCAGGCCAGCAGCGCACGCAGGTGCTGGACCGCCTGACCCTGAGCATCAATGCGGCCGAACTGACCCTCATCTCGGGTCCCTCCGGCTGCGGCAAAAGCACGTTGCTGGCCGTGCTCAGCGGCCTGCAGAAAGTCGACAGTGGCCGGGTGCGCGCGCTCGACAGCGAGCTGGGTCAACTCGACCTGCGTGCACTGGAGCGCTTCCGCCTGCAACACACCGGCTTCGTCTTTCAGGGCTTCAACCTGTTTCCGGCATTGAGTGCCTTCGAGCAGGTCGAGCTGCCGCTGAACCACATGGGTCTTTCGCGCGAGGAGGCGCGGCGACGCGCGCAACGATCGCTGGAGGAAGTTGGCCTGGCGCAGCGCATGCGTCTGCGACCGTCGGAATTGTCCGGCGGCGAGAAGCAGCGTGTGGCGATCGCGCGCGCACTGGCCAAGGATCCCGAACTGCTGTTCGCCGACGAGCCGACCAGTGCACTGGACTCGGCCAACGGCCAGATGATCATCGACATCCTGCACCGGATCGCCCACACCCACGGCACCACCGTGCTTTGCGTCAGTCACGACCCGCGACTGGTCGTGCACGCCGATCGCGTGCTGGCCATGGAAGATGGCCGCATCCTCAGCGATCACCGTCGCCAGACTCCGCCCGCCGCAGACCACGGAACATCATCATGAAACTGCACCCCCCTCTGTCGCCACGGCCGCCTGCCGCAGTGCTTCTGACAGGAATCGGCAGCCTGGCCGTGATGATGTCGTGGCTGCTGGTCGCCTGCTCCCGATCCGGCGATGCGCCAGCCGCCGGCACTGCGAAACCGGTTGCTGCCTACGTCGCTGTGGCGCGCGGCCGGATCGATATCGAAGGTGGCCTGCTGAACCTGTCGATGCCACGCGAAGGCAAGCTGGCCAAACTGGCCGTGCACGAAGGTGACCGCGTCAGGCAGGGTCAATTGCTCGCCGAACTGGACACCGAACCTGCCCGATTGGCGATCGCTGCCGCACAGGCACAGCTGGCACAGGCACAGGCCCAGCTGAAATTGCTCGGCATCAAACAGACCGCCGCACAGCAGCGCGCGCGACGACTGACTGAAGCGGCGGCGGCTGACGCTGGCGATGGCCAGAGTGCCGACGATGCGCGCGAGGCCGCGGCCCAGATCGGTGCCGAGCAGCAGGCGGCGCAGGCCGCTCTGGAGATAGCCGGCCAGAAGCTGGATGAAACCCGCTACGAGCTGAAACAGCGCAGCCTGTTCGCGCCGTTCGACGCCGATGTGGTGCAGGTGTCGGCACAAACCGGTGCCACGGTCTCGTCGTCGTCCGGACCGCTGTTCACGCTGCTGGCGGACAAGCCGCGGATCGTTCGCGCCGAACTCAACGACAGTTTCGTCGGGGTGATCCAGCCCGGCATGCACGCCGAGGTCGTGGCCGACAGCGAACGCGATGGCGCCCGCTGGAGCGCGCACGTGCTGCGCATCGGCCAGGTATACGGACCGGCCATCCTGGAGAACGACCCGCAAGTGCGCGTCAACGCCCGCACCGTCGAATGCGTGCTTGCGTTCGACCAGCCGCAGAACCTGCGCATCGGGCAGCGCGTGATGGTGCGCTTCGGCGCGGTGAAAACGCCCGGCTGAGATCAGTGCGGCGGATGCCTGCTGAGTTCGCCGTCTTCCGGGCGGACGTGGAGACACCCAGCCTGAGAAACTGGTTAGTCACTCGTTGATTCTTTCAAGGGAAATCCCTTTCGTTGCCGGTCCAAACGCTCCGATGACCACGATGCCAACGACCATCGCGATCGCAATGAAGATGGCGACTGCCGGCACGCCGCCCGCGCCAAGAAAATAGCCGATCGCCAGCCCGGCAAAGGCGGCGGCAATGCGACTCCAGGAATATACAAAGCCGATGGCACGGGCGCGGATGCGGGTTGGATAAAGCTCGGCCTGATAGCTGTGATACGCGTAGGACATCACATTGGCGGCCAAGGTAAACAGCACACCCAGTGCAATCAGGATGACCGGGCTGCTGGCTTGCGAGAACGCCAGCATCGCCATGCCCATGATCGTCAGTCCCAGCATGATCTGGCGCTTGCGCTCCATGCGGTCGGCAAACAACGTGCCCAGCAACGGTCCGATCGGATTGGCGATCGCGATGATGAACGAGTATTCGAGACTGTGTGTCAGCGTGATGCCGCGCGCGATCAGCAGGGTCGGCACCCACGCGGCGAAACCGTAGAAGCCGATCACCTGCGCCATGTTGAATACCGACAGCATCGCGGTGCGGCGAGCATAGGGCGCCGAGAATATTTCGCGAAAGCCGCCACGACCATTTTCCTCGGCCGCTTCTTGAAGGGGTTGCGGCAACTCACGTCCGATCTCTGCACGAACTTTGCGCTCGATCATCGAGACGATTGCCTCGGCCTCGTCGATGCGGCCCTTCTGGGCGAGCCAGCGCGGGCTCTCCGGGATCCGTCGAATCAGCAGCCACACCGCTCCGGCGCCGATGGAGCCGATCAGCACCACCCAGCGCCAGCCGTCGAACCCGAGCGGTGCGATCGGCACCAACAGCCAGGCGAGCAGTGCGACCACCGGAACCACGCAGAACGTGATGAACTGATTGACGGCGAACGCGCGGCCACGCTCGGCACTGGGTATCAATTCCGAGATGTACGTATCGATGGTGACAAGCTGCACGGCAAACCCGACGCCGGCGATGAAGCGCCACACGTTCAGCATTGCACCGGTTTGCTGAAACGCCATGATGGCGGTGCACACGACATACCAGATCAACGACCAGGTAAAAACCGGTCGGCGCCCGAAACGGTCCGGCAGGTGCCCCAGCATCACCACGCCAAACCACAACCCGGCAAACGTGCTGAACACAAAGGTGCCGAATCCCGCCACCTTGATGCTGTCGAGACTGGCGAAAAAGCCCAGCGATTGTGGACTGAACAAACCCGACTTGATCATCCCGGGGGCGACATATCCGGTAAAGAAGAGATCGTAGAACTCGAACACGCCCCCGAGTGAAATCAGGATGACGATGGTCCAGACAGCGCGGGATGGCGGCAACCGGTCGAGCCTGGCGGCGATGCGTGTGGATTCGATTTCTGACACGTGGATCTATCTCCGGGTCTGATAGGCAGGATGGCATGTGTCTGATCAGGATCGAGCTGACTGCAGTGCGTAGTCACATCGTTCGCTTCGTCAGGCCTGACTGTGGATGCAACGCAGGGGAGACGCGGGGTCGGCGCAGATAGCAACCGACTGTTAAGCGACTTGTTGATGCCCGGCCCGCTTGTGATTGATCAGTCGAGGCATTCTCCGAATGCCTCGACTCACCAGCGGGCTGGGATGCAACTGCTTGCGCCAACGACATTGAGGACTACCCTCGACGAAAAAGTCACCGCAATCGATCCAGGTTTCCAGTGACTCGAATGTGTCGACCTCAGAATGACACGCTCACTTCACCGTAGACGAGCCGACCAATCGGCGAGTAGGTGCCGATATCGCTGGTGGTGAATTGGTTGCTGAAGGAACGTGGGAAAATCGGCGGCATCTTGTTTTCGAGGTTGTTCACACCCAGGGCGAGCGTGAGCTTGTTGCCGTCATCTCCACCGCCCGCGCCGAGCATCCATGTGTACGAACCGCGCAGATCCCACACGCTGTAGCTCGGCACCGAAATACCCGCAAGGGTACCGGCCGCACCTTCATCCTTGACCGAGGAAATATAGGTATTCGCCAGAGTGATATTCAGATTTTGAAGCGACCAATTGAGCGTCGAGTAGAAACGGTATCTCGGCAGGGTCCCGGCGAACACACCGATATTGCTGGCGGCACCCGCGTACTGCTGGAACGAATCGGTCGGACGGCGCTGGAACTTGAACGAATCGAAGACCGCACCCTTGCTCGACAACTCCCAGGATCCGTGCTCATTCCAGGGCAGCAGGTAGTCCAAGCCCAACAGCCAAGAGTGCTCGATCAGCTGGCTTTGGTTGCGGAACCTGTCGATGACATAGAGCTGGGAGTATTTGCTTGGATCGGGTTGACCGGTGACCGGGTTGGTCAGGAACGCCTTCAACGATTCGTGGGTTCCGAAGGGGCTGCTGCCGCCGAGATTGGTGAAGTTGCCCGTACTCACGCTGTCGAAATACGGCGACGCCGAACCCGAGTCGTTCACCGACTGCAAGATGCGGGTGAAGTCCGCGCCACCCGGGAAGCCGTTGACGGTGATCGAGGAGTAGTCCGCGGTCAGTGTAAGTCCGCTGATGAAGTTCGGATGGAAGGCAAAGCCGATCGAACTCGACTTCGCAGTGGATGCCTTGAGTGAGGGATTGACGCCGTCTTCGCCATTGAAGGTGTTGCCTGTGGCGTACGGCTTGCCAAACACGATGCCAATGAGGTTGTCGGTCACCGGACGGGTGTCGAACGGTCCGTAGGCCTGATACAGCGGCGGCGCGGCGAACGATTTCGTGTAGGTGGCGTGCACCACGAACTGGTTGTCGAAGGGTTCCCAGCGGAAGCCGATTTTCGGCGAGTTGCCATTGCCGGCGTCGCTGTAGTGTTCGAAGCGACCGGCCAGGGTGAGGTCGAGCTGGTGCAGGCCCGGAACGTTCATCTCGCTCGATGTGATCGGGACAAGTGCCTCGGCGTACGCGGCACTGACGTTGCGACCGTGACTGAACGGATCGGTGTACAGGCCATTGGCCCAGTTCTGGGCATTGCCTGCGGTGGAGCCGGTGACCGGATCGGTAACGCGGCCGTTCGGATCAGCGTAACCGGATACCGATTCACGTCTAAAGCCCACGCCGACAGCGACACTCACATGGCCCGCGGGTAGATCGAAGACATCGCCAGCGACATGCGCATCCCAAGTATAGAGCTTGCTGTCGCCATTCAGCACTTCGGTGCCGTAGACATTGGCCAGCGACGCCGCCGAGTTGCCCGTGATGGCAAACGGATCGAGCGCTGGCTGCAGCACCATCGCGTTGTTGATCGAGTAACCGCCGTAGACTTTGCTGTAGGCGCCGCCGGCAACAGCGTTGCCATTGGCGTCATAGCCGCCGGCGACGGCGGGAGCCAGATTGGGCTTGTAGAGCAGATTGGTGTCGCGCTCTTCCAGCCTGCTGTCGCTGTAATCGACGCTTGTTTGCCAGGTCCACGCACCGGACAACTTGCCCTTGAGTCCGGCGGAGAAGCGATCCGCATCGGTGGTGTCGAACACCCCCTTGGGGCGGGACATGTCGGCAAATGTCACGCCTGCGGCGTTGGTCGTCAGCGGGTTGTAAGGCGAGCCGGCCGGAACATTGAGCGAGGCGAATGAGAACGGCTGCCCACCCGACTGCCATGCGGTGGACTGGACCTTGTTCTGCGAGAGCATGATATCGCCGAACGCCGTCACGTTACCGTCGAAAAATGGCTGCGAGGTGATTGTGGCGACAAAGTTCTTGTGCTGCTGTTGCTGCAGCAGCATGGCGTACTTCGAGTAATCGAATCGGCTGGACAACTGCGAGGCACTGGTGGCGTTGTAGACACCGGGAGACAGTGCCGCGTAGCTGCCGGCAGTGGCGGCAGTTCCGGTCGGAACGGGTGGGGTGAGCAACCCCGGCCCGAGCACGTAGCTGCCGCCACCGACGACGCCGGGAAGACCAGTGCCCGGCGTGACACCGTATTGCGGGCTGGTGAACGCGCGGTCGCTTTCAAACAGCGGGCTGGTCTTGGAGTAGCTTGCGGTGGCGGTGATGTTGACCGGGCCAATGTCTCCGCCGACGGTCACGAAGGCCGAGCGATCGTGGTAGCCGCCGTCGGCCGTGCCGTAATGGGTACCGAACGTAACGCCGTGGTAGTCGTGCTTGAGAACAAAGTTCACCACACCGCCCACGGCATCGGCGCCATACAGTGAGGAAGCGCCGTCGGTAAGCACGTCGACGCGCTCGAGTGCGGCGGTCGGAATCTGGCTGATGTCGACGAAATTCTTGCTGCCACTCAGGCCCGCGACGCCGTCCAGTGCCATGCGCTGGCCATCCACCAGCACCAGCGTCGGCAGGTTGCGCAGCTCGATCTGCGAGCCGCCGGCTGTGAACTGGTTATGGTTCTGCGCATTGCTGGCACCGGCATTGCTGCGGCCGGCGAAGGCGGGAATGGATTTGCTCAGCGTACTTAGCATGTCGCTGCCGACACCGGTCTGATTGAGGTCGTCCGCATCGAGGGTGGTGACGGGAACGGCTGCGTCGTCAGGATTGATCGGCAACAGCGTGCCGGTGACGACAACCCGCTGGAGTTGCGTGGTCTTGGTTGGCGCCGACTTGGTTTTCGAGGCGGTGTCTTTCTTGTCTGCGCTTTTCTGCTCCTGTCCGGATGTGTTTTGCGTGGATGGCGCAAGCGTGCCGTCATCCGCAGGTTTGGAAAATGCTGACGGTGTGGCCAGACAGGCAGCTAGCGCGAAAGCGATGCAAGTCAGTGTGGGCGATCTTTGCTGAGACATGTTTCCCTCCCCGGGAAGCTGCGCACATAGTCCCTATGTCTGGCAGCATGGATTCGTCGATTGATTGATTGGAAGCATCCAGGCCTTCCGATCACGCTTGCATGGATCGAACTGCGTGAAACCGCTGTCCCGATGCGAATTTGAATTCAGGCCGCTTTGTTTTTCTCTGTGCTCCCCCGAACACTTGATGGCTTGACGAACATTAGGTGGCGAAGCTCTACGGAAGCTGAAAATCACATGAAAAAATATTCAGATTCGGGTTTCGTGCGGAAACCCCGCTGGGCATCCCTCCCGACTTGTTCCATCCACATCCATCCCGCCGTGTCTTGGCGGTGCGCGCAAATCAAACGCTTCAGTTCTTCTGGTAGGTCAACACGGTGAACGTCTGGTCGAAATAGAAGTTCGGGTAGAACGGCGCGACGGCGGCATTCACTTTCCTGCTCGGGTCGATGCCTCCTTCGGCATCGACCAGGTAGACCCGATCCCGGGTGGTATCCAGCGCCAGCGTGCGAGCCATCGGACGGGTGGTGATGGCCTGGTCGAGCGAATAGTCGTTGGCGCCTGCCTGCCTGATCACCACCAGATTGGCGTCGATGCCGTTGGCGGTGTAGACGAGCTGATTGGCGGGGTCGTAGACGACGCCGTCGTTGCCGCGGCCAATCGGAAGCGTGGTCAGCAGTGCTCCGCTTGCCGCGTTGAGCACCGCCAGTACCGGCTGGTCGCTGCGGCAGCCGACGAAGATCCGTTGATGGCCAGCGTCATAGTCCAGCCCGACAGGTTGATGGCATGGGGTGGTCGACCAGCTGGCGGTGACGGTATGCCTGCGGGCATCGATGCGCACTACCGTGTCGCGATCGCGCTCGGCCACGAAGATATTGCCATGTCCATCCGGAGCCGATGACTCGATGTTTCCACTGTCCAGCGGCAACGTGGCGACGAGTTTGCCGCTGCGCGCATCGACGAATGCCACCTTGCGACTGTCGCCCATCGTGAAAAGCAGTTGTCCGGTCACCGGCTCATAGCTGCCGGCATCGGCGTTCTGCCCGAAGTGGATGTGGCGAATGGTTTTCAGCGACGACAGCGCAAACTCGGTGCTCGTGCCGTCGCCGTTCACACTGAACCCGCGATCGAGCTGGGGCACCAGGATCGCCTTGTTCGCTCCATCGGTGCCGGCAATCGTGGCAACCACCTTGTGTGAGGTCACGTCGAAGACGGTGACGCCGTCGTGCCGGCGACCGATGAACAAATGGGAGCGTGCGGCGTCATAAGTCAGATAATCCCACCCCGGCGACTTGCCTGGCAGGGTCACCGCGGAACCGAGATGGTAGAAGCTCGTGGCACGCCCCGGCCCCGGAAGCAACGCGAAGCAGAGCATGGCGAGCGATGCCGCGAGTCTGCTGCGTGATGGCATCTCTTTTCGCTGTCGGTCCGGCTGCATCATTCGCTCCTACTTGCCCAGCTGGAACCAGAGGATCTCGCCGCCCTTGCCCTTTTCGCCCGGCGACGCGGCCAGGTACAGGCGATCCAGCTGCGGAATGACGATGCCCGACTTGGCACCGATGGCGCTGGCAATCCACGGCCGCGCCGCGTAGAGATTGGGCGTGACCTGCTGGAACACGCCGAGATGGCCGTCGCCGCCGGGTACATACACACGCTTGCGGGCACTGTCCCAGAACAGCCCGTCCGACCTTGCCGGCGCATCCAGCGTGGCTACCGTGGCGCCGGTATCGGTATTGAGCACGAACAGCTTGCTCGGGTTTCTAGTGCCGACGAACAGGCGGTGGTCGGCCTCGTCGAGCGCCATCGTCAGGTTGGTCGTGGCGCCACTCAGCGGCCAGTTGGCAATGATCTTGAGCGTCTTTTTGTCGATCACAGCCACTTCATTGTGGTCGGCTACATTGACGAACAACCGGCTGCCATGTTGCTCGGCCTTCACCGCCTCAGTGTGGTCGGAGTCGAACTTCAGCTTGGCGTAGACATGGCCGGTCAACGGATCCACTTCGTTGAGGAAGCAGTTCTTCATGTCGACGTCCTTGCCACCGGTGACGATATACAGGTGGCCGGTCGAGGGATCGTACTCAGCCGAATCAGCGCCGGGCTCCAGTGCGATCTTTCCCACGACCTTCAACGTCGTGGCATCCAGGATCTTGGTCATGCCCTTGCCGCTGTCAGTGATGATCAGCCGGTTGTGCTCGGGCAGGTAGACGAAGGCGTGCGGTGTCTCGACGCCGTGAAGCGTGCGCTGATGCTGGTTGGTCTTCAGGTTGAACAGCTCGACGGAGCCGTGATCTTCTGCAGCCAGAAACAGCCGGTTGCCCTTGACGTCGGCACCGAAGTGGTCGAAGTCGCCGGAATAGCCCGGGTGCCAGTTGGTGCTGCGGCCGATCAGCGTGGCCGTCGGGTTGGGGTCGACGACAGCCACCGGTGCTACCGGCTCCATCAGTTTGGCCAAGGTGGGGATCTTCGCGCGCAACTCGTCGCGGATCGCAAATCCCTCACGCTTCAGCGCGTCCTTGTCGTCGCCAGGCTTGTACGGAAGTACGATACCTACCGCACCGAGAGTCTTGCCGCTGGCGTCGAGCAGGCGCGTCTCGACCTCGAAGCGGCGACCGTTGACCTCAAGGTTGGGAATGCCGGTATTGATCGCGCGCATGTCATCTTCGTCGGCCGCCTTGCCGAAGCGCCCGATGCTGGTGCCCACCACCACGTTGGTCGACTGGCCCGGCGGCACGACGTGCAGCATCAGGATCAGCAGTCTTGGATGCGCGGCGATGGTCTGATCGACCAGCTGTTGCGCGTAGGTATGTGTCGGTAGGGCCGCATCGAACTGGTAGGGCTGGGTCAGGTTGCCGACGTTGGATATCTTCCGGCGCAGCTCGTCACGCACGGCCTCCGCGCTCTTCGCCAGCGCTGCCTTGTCGTCGCCGGCCTTGTACGGATAGACGAGGCTCACCGCACCGACGGTGTCATTGGTGACGTCCAGCAGCGGCAACTCCACTTCGAAGTGGTCGCCTGCCTCGTTCAGGGCTATGGCCGGCTTGCCGGTGTTGACGACCCCCATGTCGTCGGAGTCGGCCTTCTTGCCGATGCGCCCGATATTGGAGGCGATGATGACGTTGTCAGTCTGCTTCGGTGGTGTCACGTGCAGCGCCATGATGGCGATGTCGGGATGCGCGGCGAGTGTCTCGTCGACCAGCTGCTGGGCATAGATCTTGGTCGGAGTCGGGGTCTGGGCGAGCAGCGGTGATGCCAGCAAGGCGGTTGCCAGGAACAGGGCGGTACGGCGCATGGAAGGTTGCCTCAGTGGTGGAGTAGAGGGTTGGGAATGTGGGTGTGCTGGATCGAAGCGTTGTCGCACTCTATGAGCTGCACCTTGCGGATACCTGTAGCCATTCTTAAAAGAAATTAAGCTGATACCTGTCGTCTGGGTGAGCACGCCGATCGTCTGAATCGTTGCCATGGGTGTTGATATTGGGTGGCACGAGCGCATCGCTTTTGCCGACAGTCCGTGCGCATCATCGATTCCTAATTGCCGAGCTTGAACCAGAGGATCTCGCCGCCCTTGCGGTTTGCACCAGGCGAAACGGCCAGGTACAGGCGATTCAGCTCAGGAACCACGATGCCCGACTTGGCGCCGACTGCGCTGGGAATGCGTGGGCGTGCGGCGTAGAGACCCGGGGTCACTTGCTGGAACACGCCGAGATAACCGTCCCCGCCAGGCACATAAACGCGCTTGCGGGCGCTGTCCCAGAACAACCCGTCTGACGTCGCTGGCGCATCCAGCATCGCCACCGTGGCACCCGTGTCGGTATCGAGCACGAACAGCCTGCTGGGGTTGCGGCTGCCGACGAACAGACGGTGGTCGGCCTCGTCCAGCGCCATCGTCAGATTGGTCTTGGCGCCATTGATCGGCCAGCGAGCAATCACCTTCAGGGTCTTCTTGTCGACCACCGCCACGTAGCCGTGATCGGCTACGTTCACGAACAGCCGGTTCCCGTGCTGCTCGGCCTTGACCGCCTGGGTTTGATTTGAATCGAAGCGCAGCGTGGCGTAGACGTGCCCGGTGAGCGGATCCACGTCATTGAGGAAGCAGTCCTTCATGTTCATGTCATGGCCGCCGGTGACGATGTACAGATGATCCGTCGAGGCGTCGTACTCGACTGAATCCGCACCGGGTGCCGACAACTTGATGTGACCCACGACTTTGTAGTTGGTGGTATCCAGGATCTTCGGCCCGCTGGTGCCGCCGTCGACGATGATCAGACGGTTGTGCCTGGGCAGATAGACGAAGGCATGCGGAATCTGGATACCGATACCGTCGAGCGTGCGCTCATGCTGGCCGGTCATCAGGTTGAACAGCTCCACCGAGCCGTGATCCTCCGCCGCCAGAAACAGCCGGTTGCCCTTGACGTCAACGCCGAAGTGGTCGAGGTCGCCGGAGTAGCCGGGGTTCCAGTGGGTGCTGCGTCCGGCCAGCGTGGCGGATGGGTTGGGATCCACCGCGGCCACCGGTGGGGTTGTGCTGCCCTGATAGGGCTGAACCAGCTCGGCGAGGTTGGGGATCTGCTGGCTCAGCTGGTCACGCACATTCTCGGCACGCTTGGTCAGCGTTGCCTTGTCGTCGCCGGCCTTGTAGGGATACATAACGCTCAATGCACCCAGACGCTGGTGGCTGGCATCGAGCAAGGGCAGTTCGATCGCGAAGTGGTCGCCGGCCTTGGTGACCTCGAGATTGGTCTTGCCCTGGTTGACGACATTCAAATCGTCCGTGTCGGCCTGCTTGCCGATACGGCCGAAATTGGAGGCGAGGATGATGTTGTCCTTCTGCTGCGGCGGCGTCACGTGCAGCGCCATGATCGTGATGTCGGGATGTGTGGCGAGCATTTGATTCACCAGATGCTGGGCGTTGGTCTCGGCGGGCCCCTGCGCGAGTAGCGGGGAAGCCAGCAGGACCGTCGCCAGAATCAGTGCGTAACGAAGCATATGTCGTCTTCTTGGCATGTTGAAGGGATGAAGGGGATGCGCCGCCGACAGCAGGAAAATGCCAAGGCTGACGACAACAAGATCAAATCAACGATGGTCGGCTGGGTAACCGGAGCAGGCGGTGGCGAGGGCATACCCTAGGTCAACGACCTGACGATGACCTGTAGGCATTCTTAAAAAAAATTCAGGTTTGGACGGCTTGTGCAGCGCGTCACTGGCTGCGCGAGATGCTGGCCTACACTCGCCGCGCAATGTCTACAGGCAGGTGCGCCATGAAGATTCTCGTCGTCGAAGATCAGCAGCGTCTCGGTCAGTTTCTGCAGCAGGGGCTGAGTGAATGCGCTTACACGGTGTGCTGGGTTGGCACCTGTGAAGCCGCGCGTGACGCACTAGCCGAAACCAACTATGACGTCATCATTCTCGACCTCAGCCTGCCGGACGGTGATGGTCTGCACCTGCTGTCCGAGTGGCGCCGCGCGGGATTCAATGAGCCTGTGCTGATCCTCAGCGCGCGCGATGCCGTGGAAGACCGCATCAAGGGACTCGACCTCGGCGCCGACGACTACCTGCCCAAACCATTCAGTTTTGAAGAACTGCTGGCTCACGTGCGCTCGCTGCTGCGACGCCAGTCGACGGTCAAGCAGACCGTGATCAACCATCGCTGCGTTCGGCTTGATCTGCTCGGCCATACGGTGAAGTTGAAGGAAAAGACGATCGATCTGACCAGCCGGGAATTCGCACTGCTGGAGATCTTCATGCAGAACGCCGGACGCACACTGACGCGTTCCTACATCTCCGAGCGGATCTGGCCAGGCCTGGCGGACACCAACCTGCTGGACGTCTACATGAGTCGTTTGCGCACCAAGCTGGAGGCCGGACCGAACGAGCCGCTATTCAAGACGCTGCGAGGCATCGGCTACCAGCTCGTATGAGGTCGATCGGCGCGCGCATCACGTTCTGGTATGCGCTGAGCGCCACGCTCACGCTCGCCTGCCTGTTCGTCGTCGGCTATCAGTTGCTGCAGAACTACGTGATCCGCGACCTCGACTTGCTCAATGCCACCGAGTTCAATCAAATCAAGGCGCGCCTTGGCTCGGATTACGCGTCGCTGAGTTCCGACGTCATCAACGAGCGTATCCGCCAGACTACCGAATATTCATCGGTGCTGTTCTACATCAGCATCGATTCGCGTGGGCGCGGCAATCTGTTCCACTCGAAGAATCTGGCTGGCTATCCAATGCCTGACGTGAAGGGAAAGCGTGTATTCAACGGCACCCTCCCTGGCGTCGGCGAGCTGCGTATCGCCGAGTTCCTGCTGCCTCCCTTCGACGTCAGCATCGGCACCCCGATGGGCCAGGCGCAGCGTGCCATGGTGGCCTATACCGAGGTTTGCGTAGCGCTGCTGCTGGGGATGATCCTGGCCAGTATCGCGATCGGACTCGGCTTGTCACGACTGATGCTGCGCCCGGTTCGGCTGATCGGTGAGACGGCCAACCGGATTCGCTCGGACAACCTCACCGAGCGTATTGCTGTCACCGGTGTCGACGACGAGATTTCGGATCTGGCCCGACTGCTGAACCAGATGTTTGACCGCCTCGAGTCCTCCTTCAATCAGATCCGCCAGTTCAGCGCCGAGGTGTCGCACGAGCTCAAGACGCCGCTATCGATGGTGAGGCTGCACGCCGAGAAACTGCTTGTCGACGGTAATCTGTCACAAGTTCAGGAGGACGCCGTGCTGGTGCAGCTGGAGGAACTGGCGCGCGTCAATCAGATGGTGGACGAGCTGCTGTTCCTGTCGCGTGCCGAAGCACAGGGCATCCGCATGAATCTTGTTGCGCAGGATCCGCATCGATTCCTGCAGGTTTTCGAGCAGGACGTTCGTGCACTGGCCGAGCATCAGGGCCGTCGCCTGCGCTGCATCCATCAGGGACAGGGACAGGTCGCTTTTGAGGAGCGCTGGCTGCGCCAGGTCGTGCTCAACATCTTCACCAACGCACTGCGCGCCTCCCCTCCACGCGGTCTGATCACGCTACGCTCGGAGTTTGTCGATCAGGTCTGGCGCCTCGGCATCGAGGACGAAGGTCCAGGGCTGAGCCCAGAGCAGCGCGAGCGTGCGTTCGAACGTTTTGTGCGGTTCAACCAGGCCGGTGCCGAGGACAGAGGTAGCGGCCTCGGCCTTGCAATTTGTCGAAGCATCATTCAGTTGCACAACGGACGCATTCACGCGGAACCCGGCGTCGGCGGCGGTGGCCTGCGCGTCGTATTTGAGATTCCCTCCCAGTGAATCGTCGAGTCTGTCGCGCGGATTCCTGTTTCCTGTCGGCGTCGAACATCGCTGCAAACGCGGGTAGCCCGTCGCACAATCAACTCGTGGCGGAAGCGTCCCCAGCGGGAACGTGAATTCAATGCTTGAACATTCCCGATGTCCGGGTGCCGAGGGGTTCTATCGCGTTTTCGCGGTCAGCTGATCGGGCATCGTCTACACTCCGTCGGGCAGCCGCACGGTTCTACAGCGATGCAGAATCGGAATTTCTCTAGGTGCTTCGTAAGCGAATCGCGCGATACTCGGTCCATCCGCTGCCGCTGTGCAGCTCGCCAGATGCTCGCGGG
>JBDTZX010000554.1:0-5357 GCA_040004895.1 Rhodanobacter sp.
ACCAGATCGGCTCCCTGCGTCTTCACGGTGCCGGCGTTGGTGAAGTAGGAGAGGCCGCTGTATTGCAGATTGGTGAAGCCGTTTGCGGCCAGGTAATTGATGACGACCGGTGTGGCCAGTGAGAGCGAGCTCGACAACGCAATGCGATTGTTGACCGTGATCTGGTAAACGTCGAACGAAAGGTTGAAGACGCTGTTTGGATTCCACACGGCACCAGCGGTGAAGTTGCGTGACTTTTCCGGCTTGAGTGGCTCGCTGCCAAGCAGCAGGGCGAGCGGGTTGTCCACTGGCACCAGACCGCGCAGGTAGATACCCGCCGGAAGGCCGAGGGAGTTGCCGACGCCGTAAGCGGCCGAGGTGGTCTCCGAATAATGTTGCTGGCCCAATCCCGGCGCGCGGAACCCGGTTGATGCACTGCCTCGCAACGCGAAGGTGTCGGAGAAATCGAAGCGTCCGGACAACGAGGCAGAGGTTGTATTGCCGAAGTCCGAATAGTCCTCGTGACGGCCCGCTGCCGAGAAACTGAACTTGTCCGTGAGGTTGCCTTCGAGTTGCACGTACTCGGCCACATCGTGCCTTGCCACTGCAATGGCGTCCTGCGGTCCCCAGCCAGCAAAACCCTGGGCGCCGCCGCGCACGCCGGAAGTGCCCACATAGTACGAACCAAGATCACCGGGGGCGACCTCGTAGCTCTGGCGCAAGTACTGCGTACCAAAGGACAGCGTCAACGGGTTGGGCAACCAGCTGAAGGCAAGATCCTTGGAGATGTCGATGTCGAACGTCTGCTGCTTTGCCGTAAGGATGCCGTCGTGGAAATCGGTTGGACTGCTGCCAAAGTCATTCAGCAGGGCATAGTTGGTGGAATTGAGCGTGCTGTACGAAACGCGGTTGCTGCCGTAGTTGCCGCTCACGTCCCAGCGCCAGCCGTTTACCGTTCCACGCAATCCCGCAACCATTGAGGTATCCGTGGAGTCGCCGTGTTCCTTCGGCAAGAAACCATTCGGGTAGACGAGGCCGATCAGGGCATTGTTTGGAAACGGCGTATTGGTGCCGTAACGGTAGAATCCGCGCGGTTCACCGACGCGATTTCCGTAATGCCCGAACGCGTAGAACTGCACCCCGGGTGTGATGTCGTATTGGGTGTTGAGGAAAAGATTCTTGTTCTTGAACGACACAGTGCCGTACTGAAAATTCACACCCAGCTGCGGTATTCGGCGGTCGACCCCGGCGCGGTTGCTGGGATCCTGGTTGCTGTCCTCTGCGGTGATGCGCGCCCATCCCTTGTCGCCGCCGAGCGGAACGCCGAAATTGGCCGAGCCCTGCCATTGCCGGCCATCGCCTGCCGAATACTGGCCACCCGTGACTTGCACGTCGCCGCCTTGCGCGCCCTTCTTCAGAATGATGTTGACGACGCCGGAGAGTGCGTCCGAACCGTACTGGGCAGAAGCACCATCACGCAGCACTTCGATATGGTCGATGGCAGACAGCGGGATCGTATTGAGATCCACACCCTGCGAACCCTGGCCGATCTGGCCAAGGCTCAGCACCAGTGCGCCGGGATGCCAACGCTTGCCATCGACCAGCACCAAAACCTGATCGGGCGACAGGCCGCGCATCTCGAACGGTCTCTGAAAAGCGAATGTGTCCGAGGCGGGCGCAAACGGGAAGTTCAACGACGGAATCGCGCGCTCGAGCGCCTGGGTCAGGTCGATCGTGCCGGTCTGTTTCAACACCGACGCGGGGATCACATCAATCGGGGTGAGCGAGCTGTTTTCCGTGCGGTTACTGGCGCGTGTACCAGTCACGATCACGGTGGAAAGCTCGGTGGTGCTTGCGGCTTTCTTCGGTTTGGCGGAATCCTGAGTGGTTGCGCCGTTCGTGTTTTGGGCATCCTGCGCGATGGCTGTATTGCTCAGTGCGAACAATACCGATGCAGCCAGCAAGGTCGGAATGATTCGATCGAGACGGTCGTTCATGAGAATTTCCCCAACGTTATTGATGACCGCGCACGCGGACTAGTCCATGAGCGGTTGCACGTTCGTGCGAGCAGGTGGTGGCCTGCCGATAGTCCTGAAATCCGTTGTGTTCTTGACTTGCCCACGCGCCACCATGGCATCGGCAACATCCTGCCGACGGGTGGAATTGGCCTCACCCCGTTAGAACTTGCGAGATCGAGCATAGCCACAGGCGGACGCGCGTCACCAATGAAAAGAGCGCCACGTTGCATAACCGGAGGTTGTGGCAGCTTGATTCCGAATGCCTGATGTTCAGGTCCTTGGCACGTCCGTTATCGTGCTGCCGTGGTCGAGAAGATGGAAGTTGCGATTGACCATTTCCACTACGGCCGACGGTGGGAACGCACTGGTGAACAGCCTCTGGCCATCCGGGACCATGGCGTGCAGTCACCATGGCGTCCTGACCTTCGAACCCGCCAGATGTCACCATTCGGCAATTCGGTACGTCCACAACCTCCAGTTATGCAACGTGGTGGTCTTTTCATTGGTGGCGGTTGCCTGCGAATGGCTATGCTCGATTCCATCCCCGTGGAGAGTGAACTCATGTCCGATCGAAACCCGGCGCATCGCCATGCACCGTCCGAGCTCCTGACGACGCCACGCGGCAGAATACCGACGCGGTACGTGGCCGTGCTGGCGACCGGCATGGTGGCATTCAGCGCACTGGCTTGTGCGCTGGATCGCGCGCCATCGAAGACGCTGCGCATGGCTGATGCACCTGCCAAAACGCGCGCGGCGCTGGAACAGGCCCAGCCGGTGACGGCGAAGCATGCGATGGTGGTCAGCGCTCAGCATCTGGCGACGATGGCCGGCGTGGATATTCTCAAGCAGGGCGGCAACGCGGTGGATGCCGCGGTGGCGGTGGGCTATGCAGAGGCCGTGGTGCACGCGTGCTGCGGCAACATCGGCGGCGGCGGATTCATGAACATCCACCTCAAGGATGGTCAGAGCCTGTTCCTCAATTTCCGCGAGAAAGCGCCGCTGAAAGCCACGCCGACGCTTTTTCAGGATGCCAATGGCAATGTGGTGGAAGGGCGCAGCACCAGCACCTATCTCGGGGTGGGTGTGCCGGGCACGGTGATGGGCCTGAACACGGCATTGAAAACCTACGGCACGATGTCGCTGAAGCGGGTCATGGCGCCGGCGATCAAACTGGCCAGCGAAGGATATGTGCTCAAACCTCAGGACGTCGGGATACTGAATACCGGCACCCGATACTTTGCCAGCCAACCCAACGTGGCAGCGATCTTCCTCAATCATGGCAAACCGTTCGTGGTTGGCCAGCGACTGGTGCAGAAGCAGTTGGCCCACACCCTGAAATTGATCGCTGATGGCGGCACCGATGCGTTCTACAAGGGACCCATCGCCGCGGCCGTGGTCAAGGCAAGCGAAGCTGACGGCGGCATCCTGTCGATGCAGGATTTTGCCGACTACACCGCGCAATGGGAAAAGCCGATTACCTGCGAATACCACGGTTACACCATCGTCTCCGCGCCGCCACCGAGCTCCGGCGGCACCACGGTCTGCCTGATTCTGCAGATCATCAAGCCTTACCCGTTTCAGCAGTGGGGTTTCGGCTCGGTCAAGAGCGTGCACTACCTGGTCGAGGCCGAGCGCCGCGCTTTTGCCGATCGCAACACGTATCTGGGCGATCCGGCCTTTGTGCACAATCCGATCGATGCGTTGCTGTCGCCCGAGCATGTAGCGAAAGTGCGTGGCACCATCCAGGCCGACAAGGCCACGTCGTCGACCGAGATCAAGGGCAGCCTCGGCGCACCCGAAGGGCAACACACCACGCACTATTCGGTGGCCGACAAAGACGGAAATGCCGTCGCCGTCACGTACACGGTGAACTCCTATTTCGGAGTCAAGAAGATTGCCGGTGACACCGGCTTTTTCCTCAACGACGAGATGGATGATTTCACCGCCAAGCCCGGCGTGCCCAACAAGGCCGGACTGGTGACGGGCGTGATCAACCAGATCGAGCCGGGCAAGCGCCCCTTGAGTTCGATGACACCCACGATCGTGCTGCGCGACGGCAAGCCGTTCATGCTGACCGGCAGCCCCGGTGATGGCACGATCATCTCGACCACCACGGAAAGCATCATCAACGTGGTCGACTACGGCATGAATCTTCAGCAATCGATCAATGCGCCACGCATGCACCACCAGTGGTATCCGCAGGTGGTCTTCATCGAGCCGGGGTTGCTCACGCCGCAGTCGCAGCGGACGCTGGAAGCGATGGGTCACACATTCAAGCAAGACGAGGCGATCGGTGCCGATGAAGCGATCATGATCGACCCGAAGACGGGCTTGCTCGAGGGCGCGAACGACCCGCGTCGTCCGGCTGGACTTGCCGCCGGCTTCTGAGACTTCGACTTCCGTCGAGCGCGTGCGGCGGCTGATGCCGCGTCGATCGATCGTGTGGATGCATCCGCGCTGAAGGACGCGATGGTTTTCGTCAGTTGGCCGTCAATACGCGCTGACCCAGCTGACGCACCAGGTCGAGAAAACGCTTCTGCACCGGGTTCAGCGGACTGTCGTGTCGATAGATCGCATAAAGCACGACATCGAGTTGCAATTTCAGCGGGCGCTTTTGCACGGCTTTGCCATTGTCCAGCGATGCAGTAAACGGGTCGACCAGCGCCAGACCCTCGCCTTGTGCGACGAGCGAATACGCCAGTTGATAGGTCTGCACCCAGACCGACGTTTTCGGTGCCGGATCAACCTGGGTCAGATGGCTTTGCAGCATGCGGCCCAGCGCATCCTGCACGGCGATGCCGATCAGCGGCTGACCCGCCAGGTCGGTCACCGGCAGCGGTTGCGTCAGCTCCTCCGCCGACCACCATCCGGGAGGCGCGATGACCATGACATGCCCGTGGCACAGCGGCTCCTGTCGCAAGCCCTGATGGCCGGTGTCCTGCAGGGTGAGACCGATGTCCGATTCGTGCAGCATCAGGGACTCGCACATCGCCGCCGAGTGCTGGGTGAACAGTTCGGTCGTGGTGCCGGGGAAGTCCTTGCGCAGCAGCGCGGTCGCGTCGGGTACCAGCGCCTGTGCCAGAGTCGGCGTACAGGTCACGCGCAGCGGATAATTTTCCGGACGACCGATGTTCGCGGTCAGGCGTTGCAGGCCGTGCAACTCCTGCATGATCTTGTCGACGCGATGCCGCAGCAGCAGGGCTTCGGGCGTTGGCTGCAAGCGGCCGCGCACGCGGCTGAACAAGGCGAAGCCGAGCTGACATTCGGCATGCTGCAGCACCTTGCTGGCCGCGGGTTGCGAAATGTTCAACAGACGCGCTGCACCGGTCAGGCTGCCGGTGGTCAGCACCGCATGGAACA
>JBDTZX010000366.1:0-5352 GCA_040004895.1 Rhodanobacter sp.
TCGACCTCGAAGAACGAACGCGCTGCATGGCCCACGACTTTCCTGGCTCGATCGCTGCCCACGATGTAGTACGACGTGAGCGTCAGTCCATCGGGGCGGCAGATGATCGTGACCCTGTTCACGCCGTTGCGGACAATCTGGTTGAGGGTCAGCGCAGGCATTCCGGACGACATCTGATACGTCGACGTCAGTGGCAGGCGCCCGTTGTTGGCCAATCCCGTCGCCATCATCTGATCCGCATCCAGCCACGCGATCTGCTCGCGCGGTGTCACCGGCGACTGCGCAAGCGCGCTGGCCTGAATGCCCATGTCCTTGAGATAGGCAGCGATCGCGACCGGCCCCGGCGCTGTGCTGTCGTTGCCGGTCGGCTTCGCATCCATCGCGGATAGACGATGCACGCCGATACGGTCCTTCCCGGTGGGCGCCCAGCGATACAGACCGCCGAAATACGCATAGGCACATGCGTCCGCACACAGCGCATCCTTGGCAATCGAGCGCGTACGCAGCGTGCGCCTGGGCGTGCCCAGGTGCGTCACGATCGAACCGGCACGGAAAAGCCGGCCCAGCGCGAGGCCGGCATTCACATCCCCGCCCGCGGCATTCAAATAGACGTCCGATCCCCTGGGGATCTTCCATGACCGGATCAGCGCCTCGACCCGCCGCGGTGCATCGGCGTCGATCACGCCGTAAAGATAGACCTGCGGGACCCCGGCGGCAGCGAGTGTCAGCCGATCGTCGTTGACCTGGATCGACAACTGGCCGGCGGCCTGGGCCTGCGGGGCGTTCCTGGCGCCATGTAACGAGCTGCCATGGGCGCACGCGGCGAACAGGAATACGCTGCATGCCGCGAGCAGCAGCACGGGCCGCGCATGCTGTGGATCGCGAAGGGGCCGTAGAGGAAACCCTTCATCAGTGTTGACAAGTCGCACTGCAACTCCAGCCGTTCAAAGCGTTCACTCTCGCTGATGCCGGATGTCCGCAGGATGAACTTCCCGCACACCGCGCTGCACTGGACATTCGCTGCAGGCCGGCGAAAGCAAATCAAGCTGACGCCTGCCGCAGATTCATTGCGCGCATCCCTACAATCGGATCCCGCCGGGCAGCAGTGCTGCCGCATCCGCGTGGCATTCACGGATCCGTGCGCGAGCGACGCCGCTTCGCGCTGTCGCGCACATCCACGTCGAACAGCAGTTCCAGCGGCGCCGCGCCGTCCTTGCCTGCAAGGCGGTAGCGGAGCCCGTCGCGCGTCGGCAGCCGCGCCGCGTGCGCATGCAGATCGGTTGCCGGCAAGCAGATCCGCCACTCGTTCGACCGCCCGTCGAACCCCGGTTCTTGCGCTGCCGTGGTCCGCAACGCGAAATGGATGACGAACGCATCGGCGAAGTGTGTTCGGACTTCGACCGCAGCGCCGCCAAGCAGCTGGCTGAACTCTTCCTCATCGACGCGCACGCGCAGCTTCTGGCCGTCGATCTGCAATTTCATGAAGATGCTCTCCGATGGCCGGACGAGTCTGCGGTGCCGATCGGTGGCGACACGCGCGGGTCCAGACTGACGATCTCGACGCGAGTACCGGCGACACAGTCTCCGGCATCTTCCGGCAGCACCACCCATGCGTCGGCATCGGCGAATGGGCGGATGCGGAAGGGCTGCTGCTGGCCCGACAGCGTGGCGCGCAGGCGCCCATCGATGTCCTGATGCAGGGTGGCACGCAGGAAATGACGCAGGCCGGGCCTGGGTTGCTGGGGCGTCTCCAGCATGGCGTGCCACGAAGGTTCGCTGCCCTGCCCGGCCATCCGGCGCAAAGCCGGCACGATGAAGAAACGCAAGCCGACCGCCACCGCCATCGGCGTTCCGGGTAGCGCGAGAATCGGCAGCCTGTTCGCCAGCCGCGCGCACAGCAGCGGTCGACCGGGACGGATGGCCACACCGTGGAACAGCAGTTCGGCGCCGAGTTGCTGCAGGGCTCCGGGCACGAAGTCGTGGCGACCCATCGATACCGCGCCGGTGCTGACCAGCAGGTCGGCGCAGGCGGCAGCCGCTCTTTCCACCGCCCGGGTGTAATGGTGTTCGGTATCGTCCACCGTTTCGTTCGACAGAACTTCCGCGCCGGCAGCCAGCAGTGCGGCCACCAGATACGGCCCGTTGGAGTTGTGGATGTGGCCGTCGGCGAGTCGCTGTGCCGGATCGGACTGCAGCTCGCTGCCGGTGCACACGATGGCCACGCGAGGTTTGCGCACCACCTCGATGTTGGCCACACCGAGCGCCGCCAACAGCATGATGTGGCTGGTTTCGATGCACGTTCCAGCCACGATGACGACCGCATCGCGCGCGACATCCGCACCGAGATGACGCACGTTGCCTCCGCTGCTCAAGGAGTCGAGCAGGCGGATGCGCGCGGGTGAGCCGTCCGCATGCGACGCCAGCAGTGCGGTGCGTTCGACCGCGATCACCGCGTCCAGGTCGGCCGGCAGTCGCGCGCCGGTCATGATCTCTGTGGCAGCACCGCTCGATGTACGTGTGCAGTCGCCGGCCGCCTGCGAGCCACGCACCTCGTGTTCGGAGCCGGCAGCCCGTGGTTCGTGTGCGTCCAACGCGTAACCATCCATCGCAGCGTGATCGAACGACGGCAGCGCCATCGGACTGACGATGTCGGCAGCAAGCACGCGGCCGATGGCGTCACCGAGTGCGCAAGACTCGGAAGCCAGCGGAAGCATCTGCGCGAGCATGCGTTGCAAGGCCTGGGCGTAGTCGATCATGTCGCGCGCCTTTTCAGTTCGGCGCGCGCGCGGTCGCGGCCGACAGCGCGGCGATGCCACCTGCCAGCGAATGGATGTCGTGCATGCCCCTGTCGCGCAGCAGACGCGCCGCATGACGGCTGCGCCGACCGCTGGCGCAGACCAGCAGGACGCGGCCGTGAGGAAGTTCGTCGGCACGGGATTCGATCTGCGTGGAAGGCAGCGCGTGCGAGGCCACAGACAACGGCCGCGTGGCGATCTCCTCCGGCTCGCGCACGTCGACCAGCGCGTAGCCGGCAGTGATGGCCGCATCGAGGTCGTCGAAGGCGATATCCATCGTGCGATCGTCGCGCGCCTGTTTCAGCGCAGCGGTGGCCACGGCGATGCATCCGCCATGCAGGGCGCAGCCCCGTGCCGGATCGATCGGCAGCCGCTGCATGGTCTGGTCCAGCAGATCGACCAGCAGCAGCGCATGATCCGTCGGAGCCGGCAGGTCGAGCAGCAGCTTCAATGCTTCAGTTGCCTGCATCGCCCCAAGCACTCCGGGCACCGGACCGAGCACGCCGGACTCCTCACAGGTGCCAGTATCGCCGGGCGCCGGTTCCTGCGGCCACAGGCAGCGCAGACAGGGCTCGCCGGGTTTCGCACCGACCACCTGCAGCTGGCCTTCGTACTGGTGGATGCTGGCGAGTATCAGCGGCGTACCGGTGATCACGGCCGCGTCGTTGCAGAGGTATCGGCTTCGCATGTCGTCGCTGCATTCGACCACCATGTGGTATGCAGCGAACACTTCGGCGATGTTGCCGGCGTGCAGCGGTTCGGCATGGGTCTGCACGACGACGCTGGGATTGAGCGACGTGATGCGCCGGGCAGCCAGCTCCACTTTTGGTTCGCCGATGTCACGTGCGTCGTACATCGTCTGTCGATGCAGGTTGCTCGCATCCAGTCGGTCGCCGTCGACGATGCCCAGCGTGCCGACGCCCGCGCCGGCAAGGTAGCTCAATACCGGACAGCCCAGGCCACCGGCGCCGATCACCAGCACCCGTGCCGCGGCGAGTCTCGCCTGGCCGCTGTCGCCGACAGCGCGCAGGCGCGTCTGCCGCGAATAGTCGGGAACGAAGAGCGGCTTCGGCACATGCACATGCGGCGCGTGGTCATGCGGATGACGATGTTCGTGTTCGTGCTGGCGCTGCGTGTGCGCACAGGCCACCCACGCGGTGTCGCCATCGACGTAGTGCTCTTTCTTCCACACCGGCAGGCGGTGCTTGATCTCGTCGATGATGTAGCGACAGGCGCGGAAGGCCTCATCGCGATGCGCCGAGGAAACGCCCACCCATACTGCCAGCTCGCCGATCTTCAAATGACCGGTACGATGCATGCAATGGGCCGCGTTGACGCCGTAGCGTGCCATCGCCTCGCTCACGATGCGCTCGCCCTCGATCAGCGCCAGTTCTGCATAGGCCTCGTACTCCAGGCCATCGACGTCGCGCCCTTCGTTGCTGTTGCGTACCCAGCCTTCAAACGCGCAGAAACCACCGCTGGCGGGATCCTGCAGGCCTGCGCGCAGTCGCACGACATCGACCGCAGCGGCAGCGAGACTGAAATGACTCATCCGCCGGCCACCGGCGGAATGAACACGATGGTGTCGTGATCGGCCAGTTCCCTGCTCCAGTCGCTGAACTGCGCGTTGACCGCCACCTTGAGCGCGTCGACCGGCAACGTGAAGCCATGTCGCAGACGCAGCTCCTCGTACAACTCGCGCAGCGAACCTGCCGACGTGTCGCAGGATTCGCGACCGGTGCCGGCCTGCTCGCGCAGCTGCGCGTAGTACTGCAGGGTCACCGTGATCATGACTGCGGCTCGAGCTGGCGTCGCAGCCGGTCGAACTCCTCCGGCGTGTTGATGTTGTCCAGCGTGTCGCCTGGCGCGGGCAGCAGCGTGGTGCGCGAAAGGATCAGGGCCTTGCGCGGACAATGGCTGCCGCCGTCGGCCCGTTGCATGAGCAGAGCATGGCTGGACGGTTCCCACAGCGCGCACAGCGGCTCGGGCAATCCGTCGAAGCGACTGATGAATGCGGTGGCATCGGCAGCGGGATCACGCGCAGCGGTCAGCAAGCGCAAGGTGTCTTCGTCGAGCAGTGGCAGATCGCAGGCCAGCACCAGCCAGGCGATGTCGGGATAGGTTTCCTGGGCGGACAGGATGCCGGCAGCCGGACCGATCGCGTCGTACCGGTCGACGATCTGCGGCATGCCTGCGCGCAGCGGATCGTCCTGCTGATCCTTGCGCAGCGAAACGAAGGCCCTTTCGGTGACCGCTTGCAACAAGCGCCATGCGCGCAGGAGTTGCGGTTCACCTGCATAGGAAAGCAGCGCCTTGTCGCGCTGCATGCGCTTGCTGGCACCGCCGGAAAGCAGCAAGCCGTAAATCGGCGGCGCGATCATGTCGCGTCTCCGCCATGGTCGATGTCGCTCTTGCCGCCAGTCTTCTTCAACAGCCGTATCTCGCCGATGACGATGTCGTGCGACATCGCCTTGCACATGTCGTAGATGGTGAGCGCGGCGATGCTGGCGCCGGTGAGCGCTTCCATCTCCACGCCGGTGCAGCCGCGGCAGGACAC
>JBDTZX010000417.1:0-1612 GCA_040004895.1 Rhodanobacter sp.
TTCGACTTGAAGTCCGACAGACGCACGATCACCGGCTTCGGGTACACCGATGCGGCGATGGTGGAAATGCCTTCGACGAGACGGTCGACGTAGAACTCCACCGGTCCGGAATAGCCGGCAATGCGCTCGTCGATCTTCGTCTTGGTTGCGGCGTCCTGCTTGGCGTATTCCAGCAGCGCCTTTGGATGCACGCCGATGTGGCTGGCGATGATCATCTCCAGGCGGGCCAGGCCGATGCCCGCATTCGGCAGCATGCCGAAGTCGAAGGCGCGCTCGGGATTGGCAACGTTCATCATGATCTTGAGCGGTGCCTCGGGCATCGCGCCGAGGTCGGCCGTGACGCGCTCGAATTTCAGGATGCCCTCGTAGATCGTCCCGGTATCCCCTTCGGCGCAGGACACGGTGACCTCGACGCCGTCCGGAATTTTCTCCAGCGCATTACCCGTGCCGACGACCGCAGGCACACCCAGTTCGCGCGCGATGATCGCCGCGTGGCAGGTGCGGCCGCCGCGATTGGTGACAATCGCCGACGCGCGTTTCATCACCGGCTCCCAGTCGGGATCGGTCATGTCGGCAATCAGCACGTCGCCCGGCTGTACCTTGTTCATGTCGCTCAACGAGCGGATCACGCGCGCCTTGCCGGCGCCGATCTTCTGTCCGATCGAACGGCCTTCGGCGAGAACCTTGCCTTTTTCGTTGAGATGAAAACGTTCGAGCTGGGTCGCGTGCGAGCGCGACTTCACCGTTTCCGGACGCGCCTGCACGATGTAGATCTTGCCGGTGTTGCCGTCCTTCGCCCACTCGATGTCCATCGGGCGGTCGTAGTGTTTTTCGATGATCAGCGATTGTCGCGCCAGCTCCTGCACGTCCTCGTCGTTGATGCAGAACCGGTTGCGCAGTTCGGTCGGTGTGTCTTCGGTCCGGACGCGTTCGCCTGGTGCGCTGGAATAGACCATGCGCAGTTGCTTGGCGCCAAGGTTGCGACGCAGCACCGCAGGCTTGCCCTCGCGCAGGGTCGGCTTGAACACGTAGAACTCGTCCGGGTTCACCGCACCCTGCACGACCATCTCGCCGAGGCCGTACGAACCGGTGACGAACACCACGTCGCGGAAGCCCGACTCGGTATCCAGAGTGAACAGCACGCCCGCCGCGCCGACGTCCGAACGCACCATCAGCTGCACGCCGGCGGAGAGAAACACGTCTTCGTGCCGGAAGCCCTGATGCACGCGATAGGCAATCGCACGATCGTTGTAGAGCGAGGCGAAAACTTCCTTCACCTTGTGCAGCACGTCATCGATTCCGACCACGTTGAGGAACGTCTCCTGCTGGCCCGCGAACGATGCGTCGGGCAGATCTTCCGCTGTTGCGGAGGAACGGACGGCTACCGCGATGTTGTCTGAACCGGCATCCCTGCACAGCTTGACGTAGGCATCGCGAATCGCCTGCTCGAGTTCCGCGGGCAGGGCAGTGTCGACGATCCATCCGCGGATCTCCTTGCCCGCGACCACCAGGGTGTCGACGTCGTCCACATCCAGCGATGCGAGCCGATCGAGAATGCGCTTGGCCAGGCCGCTCTTTTCCAGGTACTGCTGGAACGCGTCGGCGGTGGTTG
>JBDTZX010000363.1:0-5337 GCA_040004895.1 Rhodanobacter sp.
CTGCTTGCCGGCATCAAGCATCTGAATCGGTTGGAACAAGTGCTGGCACGAGCCGAATGGGACGATTTGGCGATCGCCGAAGGTGTGCTTTGCGATGCCGCCGACCGCGTCATTTCGGCGACCATGGCCAATTTGTTCGCGGTCGTCGACGGCCGCCTGATCACTCCGGCACTCGATCGCTGCGGCGTGGCCGGCGTCGCCCGCGCCGAAGTGCTGTCGGTTTGTCCCGGGGCACAGGTGGACGAGTTGACACTGGATGCGCTGAGGAATGCGAGCGAGGTCTTTCTAAGCTCGAGCGTACGCGGCATCCTTCCGGTTCGTTCATTGGACGGGCGCAACTATGTGCCGGACAAGATAACGCGCGATCTTCAGCGGCACTGGCACAATCTGGGATTTTCAATGGAGCAGGCTGGATGAGTCGCAACGTTTCACACGGGCGCGCCCAGGCGCGCATGCTGGTGATCGTCGTGCTGCTGGCGATGGCCGCTGCGCTGCTGTACGGCTGGAACGATTTCAGTCGTTTCAGCGGATCGCCGATGAACGTGTCGGTGCAAGGCGCCAGCATCGACATCGGCCGTGGCAGCAGTTTCAGGAACATCGTGGGTGAGCTGCGCCAGCGCGGACTGACCACGGCCAATCCGCTGTACTGGCGTTTGCTGGCCGAACAGATGCGGGTGGCGGGCAGACTGCACGCCGGCGAGTACGCGCTGGACGTGGGCATCACGCCGCGCGAACTGCTGGCGAACATGGCGGCAGGCAAGGTACTGCAGCGCAATTTCACCATCGTCGATGGCTGGACGTTCGCCGAACTGCGCCATGCGCTGGCCAGTGCGGAAAAGCTCCGGCATGACAGTGCCGGGCTGGACGACGCGGCGATCATGCAGAAGATCGGCGCAGCCGGTGACCTGCCAGAGGGGCGTTTCCTGCCGGAAACGTATGCCTACGTAAAAGGCGACGGTGACCTGGACATCCTCAAGCGCGCGCATGCCGCCATGGGCAGGACGCTCGATGCCCTGTGGCCGGCCCGGGACAAATCGGTGCCGCTGGCCACCCCTTACGACGCGTTGATCCTCGCCTCGATCGTGGAGAAGGAAACCGGTCGTGCCGATGAGCGCGCCCGCATTGCGGGCGTGTTCGTGCGGCGCCTCGAAAACCACATGCTGCTGCAGACCGACCCCACCGTCATTTACGGCATGGGCGCGGCGTATGCGGGCAATATCCACAAGAGCGATCTCACCACCGATACGCCCTACAACACCTATACCCGTGCCGGACTGCCGCCGACACCGATTGCCTTGCCGGGCAAGCCGGCACTGCTGGCGGCGCTGCATCCTGCCGCTGGCACGGAGCTCTATTTTGTGGCACGCGGCAACGGCGAGCATGTTTTTTCCAGCACGCTGGAGGAACACAATCACAACGTCGACTGCTACCAGCGGAAGCACTGTCAGTGAATGCATCGCGCGGAAAGTTCATCAGTCTCGAAGGCGGGGAGGGTGCCGGCAAGAGCACCTTGCTTGCCGGCTTGCGCGACTACCTGGAACAACACGGTATTGAACTGGTGCAGACGCGCGAACCCGGCGGCACCCTGCTGGGCGAGGCCGTGCGTGGCATCGTGCTCGATCCCGTCCAACGCGCCATGGCCGCGGAAACCGAGTTGCTGCTGATGTTCGCCTCACGCGCACAGCTGGTGCGCGAGGTGATCGAGCCGGCATTGCGCGCGGGTCGTTGGGTGCTGTGTGATCGCTTCGCCGACGCCAGCTACGCCTATCAGGGCGGCGGCCGTGGTCAACCGTTGCAGCGGATCGCCGAACTCGAGCATTGGGCATGTGACGGAACCACACCCGACCTCACCTTGTTGCTGGATGTGCCAGTGGCGGTTGGTCGTGCCCGCGCGAGCGACCGCGGCCATGCCGACCGCATCGAAATCGAATCGGATATGTTCTTCGAGCGGGTGCGGACAAGCTATCGCGAGCGTGCCGCTGCCGAACCTGCGCGCTTTCGCGTGATTGACGCCAGCCAGCCGCCGGCCGACGTGGCGATCGCCGCGACTCGCGCGCTCGCCACTCTCATCGAAGAAGCACGGGCATGACCGGCTTGCCCTGGCACGCCGAACACTGGAAGCGCCTGCAGGCGCGGCGACAGCGCGATGCCCTGCCGCATGCAATGCTGTTGTGCGGGCCGGTCGGCATGGGCAAGCGCGCGTTCGCCACACGCTTCGTCAACGGGCTGCTGTGCCAGCAGCCTGTCGATGGCGAAGCCTGCGATCGATGCCGCAGTTGCCTGCTGGTCGCAGCCGGCTCCCATCCCGACCTGGTGTCCATGACATTCGGGCTGCGCAAGGACGGCGTGCAGCGCGCCGAAATCGTGGTCGATCAGATCCGCGAACTTTCATCGCGGTTGGCCATGCGCAGCCAGTTCGGCGGATGGCAGGTGGCGACGATCGACCCGGCCGACGCGATGAACATGGCTGCCGCGAATGCATTGCTGAAGACGCTTGAGGAACCTTCGGCGCAAACCATGCTGATCCTGCTGGCGGATACGCCATCGCGGTTGCCGCAGACCATCCGCAGCCGTTGCCAGCGGATCGAATTCCAGTCGCCGGCCACCGCGACCGCCCTCGCCTGGCTGCAGGCGGAAGGCGTGACTGATCCCGCGCGTGCACTGGAGGCTGCCGGCGGCAATCCGGGGCTGGCGCGTGCATGGGCTCAGCAGGGCGCGCTGGATCAGCGCGTGGAAGTACGCAAGGATCTTGCCGCGCTGGCGGCTGGTCGTGGACAGCCGCTGGAAGTGGTCAGGCGCTGGCTGGACAACGCGCCTGCGCAACGGTTGTGGTTCGCCGCGCAGGCAGCGGCCGACGAGATGAAGGCACGGTCAGCTGGAAGCACCGGGCCGATGGCCAGCACACTGGATGCCGAAGCACTGGACCACTGGTTTCACGCGGCCAACCGCACTCGCGAAAGTCTGCGTGGTCCCTTGCGAGGTGATCTGTTGCTGCTCGAATTGCTGGCGCACTGGCGTTGACGAAATCCACCATCGACGCGTCACTGCCTGAGCCAGCAATGCCGATGCCGAGCTTTTCTGCGGCCTCCCGGTTGCTGGTGGTGGCACCACATCCGGACGACGAGACGATTGCCACCGGGGTGCTTGTCCAGCAGGTGCGTGCCATGGGTGGCGAGGTGCATATCCTGTTGCTGACAAATGGCGACAACAACCCGTGGCCGCAACGCTGGCTGGAGCACCGGCTGCTGATCGGCACGGCCGCGCGGAAGCGCTGGGGTCAACGTCGTTACGCTGAAATGCTGCAGGCATTGCAGTGTCTGCAGGTGCCGCAGCAGGCTCTGCAAACGATGGGCTGGCCGGACATGGGTGTTGCCGAGTTGTTGCTGCGCGACGGCGTGCAGGCTGCAGCGTCCATCGCCCTGGCGATCGACCGCTTCCAACCCACCCTGATCGCGTTGCCCTCGATCGAGGATCGGCATCCGGATCATGGTGCCGCGCATGTGCTGGTTCAACTGGCACTGGCGGGGCGCACGGATACCCCACGCCAACTGGCCTATCTGGTGCACGGCGACGCGAGCCGCACCAGTGTCGCCGAGTTGCACGCTTCGCCCGCACAGCAGGCAGGCAAGATCGCTGCGCTGGAAGCACATCACACGCAGATGGCCTTGAGCGGCCGACGCATGCGCCGGCTGGCAGCGGCTGACGAGCGATACCGCGCGGTGTCCACCCGGCTGCCGGCTCCCGGTATGCCGCTGCCATGGCGGCCGCCGTTCTGGCTGCGGCCGTGGCTGCGGCTCAGCGTCGCCAGCGCGTCGGGCACACATAGCTGGCGCTGGCAGGACGCGCCGCTCCAGCGCGATGATCGCGGTGACTATCACCTGCCAGACGAGGCAGGATCGACCAGCAGTCTGCGTTTCGTCAAGCTGTCCCTGAGCCTGCGCACACCATGGATCTTTGACCGCTGGGGATGGCGAAAGGCATAGAGCTCCCGGCCCATCCGAACAGGCTTGCGCGAGCGGGAGGACAGGGCTAGTTTCCATGGCAGGGGACGGTGTGCACGCAGTGGGAGGAGGGGTCGTCCCGGAAATATCATCGAAGTCGGTGCAGATACCGAATGCGCAATCCGGATCAGAATTTGAACCAGGTCGAGGTCACGCCGGCCATCGCGTCCAGCGAGAGCTTCTACGCCGCGCTGTCCGATATTGGCCAGCTGCTGGTGCGCTCGCTCGATCCACCGGTCCTTTACGAAGCAGTCATTGCCGTCCTCGAGCGGCGCATCGGCGCCATGCTGGTGATGATCGGCGAAGTCGATCGTGGCAGTGGCTGGTTTCAGCGAGTGGCTCCGGTGTGCGTTCCACCCGGCAAGGAAGACATCTATCCAGAGCGGCTGCCGTTCTCGCTGGCACAGCTGTCTTTCTGGCAGGGAACGCCGCAGCTGGAAACAGATGTTCGCCACAAGCCGGGTCTGGAGACGTTCCGGCGGGCCTATCTGCGGCATGGCGTGGTATCGACGATCGCCGTACCGGTGATGAAGTTCGGCGAGGTGCGGGCGGGACTGGTGATCCGTTCGTCGCACGTCGGCTTCTTCTCTCCTGAAATGATCGAACTGCTGCAGCAGGCCGCGGCAAGCATCGGGCTTGGGCTGGAGGCGTACGAGCAGCGCACCTTGCTGCTGCAGTCGGTCAGGGACGAGGCGCGCCAGCGACGCGCATTGCGTTTGCTCAGTGAGATGGTGAAGGTCGTGACGCACAGCGTGGACGAGCAGCGCCTGCTGGCGGACGCCTGCCGCGTGGTCAAACGCACCGGCAGCTATCCGCTGGCATGGATCGGCCTGCTTCAGGATGATGCCCGCCAAGTTCTGCAGCTGCGTGCGCATGAAGGCCTCGGCGGAAAGACCGAAGCGGGTGCCGAACTGTCGCTGGCGGATGCCAGCCATGTCGATGACGCCGCGGTCGCCGCGGTGCTGACCGGCCGGCCCGGTCTCACGACCTGCGTCTCGACCGATCATGTCGAGTGGCCGCTGGCCGGAGTGACGGCGGATTTGCGCGCGTTGCTGGCGTTGCCGCTGTCGGTGAACGGGGATATCGTCGGCGTACTGGTCATCGGCGCGATCGAGGCTGCGGCGTTTGCCTCGGTCGAGGTGCAGGTGTTTTCCGAGATGGCGGTCGAGCTCGGGCTGGGCATCCAGATGCAGCGTGCGCAGGCCGCCCGTCTGCTGGCGGAGCAGGAACTGCGATTCAATCTGCAGCACTTCCAGACCGTGCTGTCGAATCAGTACGCCGGCATTCTGGTGATGTCGCAGGACGGCCAGGTGAAGTTTGCCAACGAGGCGTTCTG
>JBDTZX010000346.1:0-5332 GCA_040004895.1 Rhodanobacter sp.
TTGAACTCGTGGCCGGCCACGGCATACGACTGCGTCTGCAGCTCCAGCATGCGCTTGCCCAGTTGCTGGCTTTGCGTGCGCAGCACGTCGCCGTCGATCAGCACGCCGCGACGCTCCATCGCGGCCAGCACCGGCACCAGCGGAATCTCGATGTTTTCGTAGACGTTGCGCAAGCTCGGCATGCTTTCCAGTCGCGGCCACAGTGCGAGATGCAGGCGCAGCGTGATGTCCGCATCTTCGGCCGCGTAGCGACAGGCGGTGTCCAGATCGACCTGGGAAAACGAAATCTGCTTCGCACCCTTGCCGGCGACCTGCTCGTACTTGATCGTTTCGTAGCCGAGGTACAACTTCGCCAGCGAATCCATGTCGTGCCGCGTGGCGGTGGCATTCCAGACATAGGATTCGAGCATCGAATCGTGCAGCAACCCCTGCACCGCGATGCCGTAGTGAGACAGGATGTTGATGTCGTACTTGGCATGCTGGCCGAGCTTGGGTTTGCCCGGGTCCTCGAAGATCGGCTTCAGCGCGCGCAGCACGTCGTCGCGATCGAGCTGCTTCGGCACGCCGGCGTAATCGTGACCCAGCGGGATGTAGCAGGCGCGCGCCGCTTCCACCGCGAACGAGATGCCGACGATGTCCGCGCGCATCGCATCGATGCTGGTGGTTTCGGTATCGAATGCGATCAGTCCGGCCGCGTGTAGTTGCTGCAGCCAGATCGCGAACTGCTCCGGGGTGGTGACGAGTTCGTATTCGCCGGGGCGTGACAGCGCCGCGTCGGGCGCCTCGAAGACCGCAGTCGCAGCCGTCGCGGCGGTTGTCGGGAGGCTCGTTTGCGGTGCACCGGGAGACCCGATGCCGGCTTCGGCGTCCAGATCCTTCAGCGCCGCCTTGAAGCCGTAGCGCTCGTACATCTCGCGCAGTTTCGGAATGTCGCGCTCGCGCAGGGTCAGGTCGCTGGAATGCAGTTGCAGCGGCACGTCGGTCTTGATCGTGACCAGTTCGCGCGACAGCGGCAGTGTGGGCAGCGCCTCGCGCAGGTACTCGCCGATCTTGCCGCCGATCTTGTCCGCGTGGGCCATCACGCCATCCAGCGAATCGTATTCGGCCAGCCATTTCGCGGCGGTCTTGGGGCCGCATTTGGTGACGCCCGGCACGTTGTCGACGCTGTCGCCGGTAAGGCTGAGGAAATCGATGATGCGGTTCGGCGGCACGCCGAACTTTTCGGTGACGCCGGCGATGTCCAGCGTGGTGTTGGTCATGGTGTTGACCAGCGTCACGCGCGGGCCGACCAGCTGCGCCAGATCCTTGTCGCCGGTGGAGATCAGCACCTCGACGCCCAGCGCTTCGGCCTGCAACGCGATCGTGCCGATCACGTCGTCCGCTTCGACACCCGGTTCGCACAGGATCGGAAACCCGAGCGCGCCGACGATGTCGATCATCGGCTGCACTTGCGCGCGCAGGTCGTCCGGCATCGACGGACGATGGGCCTTGTACTGGTCGTAGAGCGCGTCGCGGAACGTGGGCCCGGGTGCATCGCAGACGAATGCAAGATATTCCGGTTGCGCCTTCAGCGTGGCGCGCAACATGTTGACAACGCCGAAGAGTGCGCCGGTGGGTTCGCCGTGCGCGTTGGTCAGTGGCGGCAGCGCGTGAAAGGCGCGATACAGGTAGGACGAGCCGTCGATGAGGATGAGTTTGGCCATGCGCCATTCTCGCATGCGTTGCCGCAGCGTCGTGCTTCACGGTAGGGCTGCGGATGCACTGCTATGCTCTATGACCCGATCGAGATTGCCGCCATGAAAACCGCCGCCCTGCTGATGTCCGCCAGTTTCCTGCTGACTGCGAGCGTGCTTGCGCAAACAGCGCCGTCGGCAAACGTGCCGCCGCCGCCGGGCATGAACGATCCAGGCGTCAAGGCGACGGCTCCGGCCACTCAGTCGTCTGCAGCGCCACCTGCCCGCACCCTCAACCTGAAACCGCAGTCATTGCCATCCATGCGGGACGACGGTGCTGGCGCCGGCAGGGACCATTCCATCCCGCAGATCAAGGTGCACCAGCGCGGCGATGACACCGTGCAGGAATACAGCCGCAGCGGTCAGGTCTACATGATCGTGGTGACCCCGAAAAACGGTATCCAGCAGACCTACATGGTCGATCCGCAGGGTCGCGTGGTCGACGATCACGGCCAGAAGCCGACGCGGCCGGTGATGTACAAGGTGCTGGAGTGGGGCAAGTCCAAGCCGGCCGAGGCGAGTTCGGCCGCGGACGACGACAGCAACTGAATCCTGCGTCGCGCGGCTCACCGCAGACATGCCATTCTGACGGCACCGGATCGGGAGACGATCGATGCAACTGCGTGAAAGCTGGCTGCTGTTCGCCCTGGGTTCCGCGCTGTTTGCCGCGCTTACCGCATTGTTCGGCAAGCTGGGCGTGGTCGGCATCAACTCCAACCTGGCCACGTTCATCCGCACCGTGGTGATCCTGTTCGTCACCGCCGGCATTCTGAGTTTGCGCCAGGAATGGGCGAAGCCGAGTGGCCTGCCGTTGAACAGCTGGGTGTTCCTGATTCTTTCCGGCATCGCCACCGGCTTGTCGTGGCTTTGCTATTACCGCGCGCTGCAACTGGGACCGATCAGCAAGGTGGCTCCGATCGACAAGCTCAGCGTGGCGTTGGCGATCGTGCTGGGGCTGGTATTTCTCGGCGAGCGCCCCAGTTGGTCGTTGCTGATCGGCGGATTGCTGATCGTCGCCGGCGCGATGGTGATCGCGCTGTTCTGAATGCGCTAGCTGTCGTCGAGTTCCGGGTAGTGGCGAAAGATGCCGTCCTGGTTGAATGCCAGCCGGCGTGGCGATTCGAGATAGGCGGCGATGCGCGGTCGTTCGGCGACGCGCCGGACCAGCGCGCGCAACAGCGGCAGGTTTCGCCCGAGCCGCTTCATCGCACGCGGAAACGCGTACTCCAGCCCAGCCATCAGCTGGAACAGCGAAAGATCGACATGGGAGTGTTCGCGCAGCATGTGGCGACCCCCACCGCGTTCGAGCTCCTGCTCGAAGTAGCCGAGGAATTTCGGCAGCCGTACCTCGCGCAGGTCCTGCGCACGTCGCCGGGCTTCCCGCTTCTGGTCCTTGTAGTACAGCCCGCTGGCGACCGGATGATGGGAGTCGTGCACCTCGGCGACGAGGTCGGTGATGGTCAGCTGCAATTGGTGCGCCAGGATGCGTCGTGATTCGCTCTCGGGCACCAGATCCAGCCGCGGGCCAAGGCAATGCAGGATGTTGGCGACCTGCGCGATCACCAGCCGTCCGGATTTCAGGAACGGCGGCGCAAATGGCCGGCCGCCGGGCTGCTTGCCCTGGAGAAATGCCGACATGATCCCGTCGCCTTTGTTTCGTGCGACGTCGATGTACGCGGCGCCGGCATCTTCCAGCGCCAGTCGCACGAATTCGCCGCGCCCCTGAATGCCTGTCCAGTAATAGAGCTCGTAGCGCATGTCACCTCCGGTTCGTACGGTCACGCTGGCAGAGCCTGGCTCTACGCAGCGTGCAGGAGCGCGGTTCAGTGGCGGAAGTGCCGCATCCCGGTGAACACCATCGCCATGTCGTGCTCGTCGGCGGCAGCGATCACCTCGCCGTCGCGCATTGAACCGCCCGGCTGGATCACGGCACGGATGCCGGCAGCGGCAGCCGCATCGATACCGTCGCGGAACGGGAAGAACGCGTCGGACGCCATCACCGATCCGCGCACTTCGAGCTTCTCGTCGGCGGCCTTGATGCCGGCGATGCGTGCGCTGTAGATGCGGCTCATCTGACCCGCGCCGATGCCGATGGTCTGGCGGTCGCGCGCATAGACGATGGCATTGCTCTTGACGAACTTGGCCACCTTCCAGGCGAAGATCAGATCGTGAATTTCGGCTTCGGTCGGTGCGCGCCGGGTGACGATCTTCAAGTCGTCCGCACCGATCATTCCGGTATCGGCGCTCTGGATCAGCAGGCCCGAACCGACCCGCCTGGAATGGGCGCCGGGATGGGCATGCAGCAAGTCGCCGTCCGCCGGCAGCGGAATCATCAGCACTCGCACGTTGCCCTTTTTGGCGAACGCCTTCAGCGCGTCCTCGGCATAACCCGGCGCCAGCACCACTTCGACGAACTGTCGCTCGACGATCGCACGCGCCGTCGCACCATCGACGTCGCGATTGAACGCGATGATGCCGCCGAAGGCGGAGGTCGGGTCGGTCTGGTAGGCGAGGTCGTAGGCGCGGCCGATGCCGTCCAGACTCACCGCCACGCCGCACGGGTTGGCATGCTTGACGATCACGCAGGCCGGCTTGCTGAAGCTGCGCACGCATTCCCAGGCGGCGTCGGCGTCGCCAATGTTGTTGAACGACAGCTCCTTGCCCTGCAGCTGCCGGAACGTGGCCAGCGTGCCGGGCGCGGGGTAAAGATCACGATAGAACGCAGCCTGCTGGTGCGGATTCTCGCCGTAGCGCAAATCCATCAGCTTGACGAAACGGCTGTTGACCTGGGCCGGGAAGGCGCTTCGTCCGGCGATGCTTTCGTTGGCCTCGTTGAGCTCGATTGACGAGAGGTAGTCGCTGATCGCCCCATCGTAGTCCGATACATTGTTGAACGCTGCGACCGCCAGCTTGAAACGGGTGTCTCGAGCGAGTCCGCCGTGCTGCTCGATCTCGGCCAGCGCCGCCTCGTACTGATCGGGCGAGGTGAGCACGCCGACATCGTTCCAGTTCTTCGCCGCGGAGCGAAGCATCGCCGGACCGCCGATGTCGATGTTCTCGATCGCCTCGTCAAGCGTGCAATCGGATTTCGCGACGGTGGCCTCGAACGGATACAGGTTCAGCACCAGCAGGTCGATCGGCGCGATGCCGAGTTCCTGCATGACCCCGTCGTCGGTGCCGCGGCGGCCAAGCAGGCCACCGTGCACTTTCGGATGCAGCGTCTTGACCCGGCCATCCATGATTTCGGGAAAGCCGGTGACGTCGCTGACATCGGTGACGGTCACGCCAGCGTCGCGCAATGCCTTCGCGCTGCCGCCGGTGGAGAGCAATTCCACGCCGGCAGCGACCAGCCGCCGAGCCAGTTCGATCAGTCCGGTCTTGTCGGAGACGCTGAGCAGGGCGCGACGGACCGGGACGAGCTGGGGCGAAGGCATGAGCGGATTTCCAGAAGGGGAAAGCCGCCGATTATAGCCGTCTGGTCGCCATCGCCGCCGTTTGCGGCGTTGCGGACGGCGACTGCCGCGGGATCAGAGCAGACCGTGCGCGGCCAGCTTCTTGCGCAGGGTGGCGCGATTGATGCCGAGCGCACTGGCGGCGCG
>JBDTZX010000334.1:0-1604 GCA_040004895.1 Rhodanobacter sp.
ATGTGGTTGAAGCGTTGCGCCAGATCGCGCGCCATCTCGATGTGCTGGATCTGGTCGCGACCCACCGGCACCTTGTGCGCATCGAACGCGAGGATGTCGGCCGCCATCAGCACTGGATACATGTACAGGCCGGCGCTGATGCCGGCATCGGTGTCCTCGCCGGTTTCGGCATTCCTGTCCACCGCCGCCTTGTAGGCGTGAGCGCGGTTGAGCATGCCTTTCGCGGCGATGCAGGTCAGGAACCAGGTCAGCTCCGGAATCTCCGGAATATCCGATTGTCGATAGAACGTGACCCGCTGTGGATCGAGCCCTGCCGCCAGCCAGGTCGCGGCGATCTCCAGCCGCGAACGTTCGATCCGCGCGGCATCGTCGCTCTTGACCAGCGCGTGATAGTCCGCCATGAAATAGAACGCATCCACGTCGTCGCGACGACTGGCCTCGATCGCCGGCCGGATCGCGCCGAGGTAGTTGCCGAGATGTGGCGTGCCGGTGGTGGTGATGCCGGTGAGTACGCGGGTCTGCATGGTGTCTGCTTTCGTTGTCTGTGACGGTCAGCGGAGTAGCGTGGATTTTCCGAACATCGATTCGACCAGGTCGACGGCCAGTTTTGCGGTCTGATTGCGTTTGTCATACGCGGGATTCAGCTCGACGATATCCAGCGACCCCACGCGTCCGGTGTCGGCGATCATCTCCATGCACAGCTGCGCTTCGCGGTAATTCGGGCCGCCGCGAACGGTGGTGCCGACACCGGGCGCGATGCTCGGATCGAGGAAATCGACATCGAAGCTCACATGCAGATGCGTGTCCCCGTCGACATCGCCCAATGCCTCTTCCATGACGCGTTTCATGCCGACTTCATCGATCTGACGCATGTCGTACACCTGAATGTTCGCCGCCCGCACCAGCTGCTTCTCGCCCTCGTCGACCGAACGGATACCGATGTAGCGGAAGACGTCCGGGGTGGTCGCCGGCGTCGTGCCGCCGAGCTGCACGAGCTGCTGCGGACCCGTACCACACAGGCAGGCCACCGGCATGCCGTGGATGTTGCCGGTCGGTGTTGCCTGCGCCGTATTGAAATCCGTATGCGCATCCAGCCACAGCACGCGCAACTTCCTGCCCTGCTCGCGGCAATGGCGCGCCACCGCCGAAATGGATCCGATCGCCAGGCAATGGTCACCGCCCAGCATGATCGGCAGATGACCCGCCCGGAGATCTTCATAAACAGACGTATAGACGGCCGTATTCCACGCCACGACCTGATCGAGGTGTCGATAGCCCTCGCTTGGCGGCTGCCAGGGATTGACCGGGCCCTGCAGATTGCCGCGGTCGATCACCCGCAAGCCACGACGTTCCAGCCTGGATGCAAGGTTCGCCACGCGAAGTGCCTCCGGGCCCATCGATGCCCCGCGATGCCCGGCGCCAATGTCGGTGGGTGCGCCAATCAATGAAACGGTCCGGGTGTCCATGGTTTGTCTGCCTGTGGGAGCTTCGGTAACTGTTGCCGAAGTCTGCATGTCGCTCATCCGTTCGATCGGTGGCGCCGGAAAAACTGAGTCACGCAGCTTTCCAGCCCGATCGCCCTTGCGTCGCGACAAACGGAATCA
>JBDTZX010000377.1:0-1603 GCA_040004895.1 Rhodanobacter sp.
ACATTTTTTCCGGCGCCGGATTGCCTTCGGCCAACACCGTCTCGATCACCACGTCGAGCACCGGAAATGCGTGATCGCGGCGCATGCCGACCCAGCTGCGCAGCGCGGCGATGGTCGGGGTGACGTCGAATTCCGGCTGCTTGCCGACATTGAAACTCGTCGCCGCCTGCTTGCGCTGCTCGACGTCCAGCCCGATCCGCGTCATCAGCCGCTCGGCCACCGCGATTTCCGCTTCCGACACGCGCCCGTCGGATTTCGCCACCGCACCCAGCAGGGTGAACAGTGGACCGACGTAACCGCCGGCTTCCGGCGTGGCGCTCTTGCGCTGGCTGTGGCGCAGGTTGTCGAAGATGAAACCGATGATCGCGCCGGTGAGCGCGCCAGGCATGCGGCCGAGAATCAACCCGAAGAACGCGAACCACAGCGTGTAGGAAAAACTCATGGGGTGACCTGTGGCTGCGGCGACTGCGCGCTGTACCAGCGCGCCAGCACATCCAGCTCGGTGTCGTTGATCGGCCCGATCGCTGCGCGCATCACCGGCACGTCGCGACGGCCATCGCGGTACTGCTGCAGCGCGTCGCGCAGGTACGCCAGCGACTGTCCGGCCAGATTCGGTGCACCGGGCACGCTGGCCTGGCCGGTCTCGCCGTGGCAGGCCGCGCACAGACCGAGCCGACTGGGCCGCTGCGGGGAAGCGGGCTGGCTCCACGCGAGGCCCGGGCCAGCGACGGCAAGGCAGAAGGCGGCGGTCAGTGAAGTTCTCATCGGCAACAGATGGGGCTGAAGGTCGCCAATTCTAGCAGTCGGCCCGGAATCGCCCCGGGCCGCTAGAATGAACGCCCCGCCCGCGGAACCAACGTCGTGCCAACCACCCTGCTGCAATCGAACCTTCCCGGACTCGAACTGGTCCACCGCGGCAAGGTGCGCGATGTCTACGCACTGTCCGGTGACCGCCTGCTGATGGTCGCAACCGACCGGCTGTCTGCATTCGATGTGGTGCTGCCCAATCCGATCCCCGGCAAGGGCGAGATGCTGACGCAGATCTCCAACTTCTGGTTCGACAAGACCGCGCACCTGCTGCCGAACCACCTGCTCGACGTGCCGCTGGCCGACGTCTTGCCGCCCGGCACCGACCTGGCGCTGTACGCGAAGCGCGCGGTGGTCACGCGGCGCTTGAAGCCGGTACCGGTGGAGGCGATCGCCCGCGGTTACCTGATCGGCTCGGGCTGGAAGGACTATCAGGCGACCGGTTCGCTGTGCGGCATCGCGCTGCCCGCCGGCCTGCAGCAGGCGCAGCAATTGCCGGCACCGATCTTCACCCCGTCGACCAAGGCCGCCGTCGGCGACCACGACCAGAACGTCAGCTACGCCGTGGTGGTCGATGCGGTCGGCGCCGAACTGGCCGGCCAGGTGCGCGACGCCACGCTGGCGATCTACCGGTGGGCAGCCGCCTATGCGGCCGAACGCGGCATCATCATCGCCGACACCAAGTTCGAGTTCGGCACCGACGCCAGCGGCAAGCTGTACGTGATGGACGAAATGCTGACGCCGGATTCCTCGCGCTTCTGGCCGGCCGACGAATACCGCGTCGGCATCAGCCCGC
>JBDTZX010000510.1:0-5310 GCA_040004895.1 Rhodanobacter sp.
CGAGCTTGATGATCTTGAACTCGAGTTCCTTGCCCTCGAGGAACACCGGGTCGCGCACCGGGCGCACATCCACCAGCGAACCGGGCAGGAACGCGCGGACATCCTTGATGTCGACGGTGAAGCCGCCCTTGACCTTGCCGGAAATGAGACCAACGATGGTCTCTTCCTTGTCGAACGCCTGCTCCAGGTCGTCCCACACCATCGAGCGCTTGGCCTTCTCGCGCGACAGCTTGGTTTCGCCGAAACCGTCTTCCAAAGCTTCGAGGGCAACCTTCACCTCGTCGCCTACCTGCACCTCCAGCACGCCCTGCTCGTCGCGGAACTGCTCGATCGGGACGATGCCTTCGCTCTTCAGGCCAGCGTTGATCACGACGACGTCGTTGCGGATTTCCACAACGATGCCGGTGACGATCGCGCCGGGCTTCAGCTTGGAGATAGCCTGTTGGCTCTGTTCAAACAGTTCGGCAAAACTTTCAGTCATGTTGATTCCATAGTGGGAAAAGACCGCGACCCGCTGCGCTTTTTATGTGTTGCGCACGGATCAACCGGTCCACCGGTTGGGGGTGCCTTCGACGGTTCTTCCAGGAACCTGCCGTTGTCACCGTTGGCCAAATCCCCTGCCGTGGCAGGGGCGCAGAAACCACCTTGCAACCCATTCAGGGCCGCACGACGGCAAGTACATTCGCGACGACGTCTTCGATGCTCATGCCGGTGGTATCCACCAGTACCGCATCGTCGGCAGGCTTGAGCGGCGCAACTGCGCGCGATGCGTCGCGGCTGTCACGCGCCTCAATTTCGCGCTGAAGGCCGCCAAGTGTAACGCTGAGTCCCTTTTCCTTCAACTGCTTATAGCGTCTTTTCGCTCGCTCGCTCGCGCTCGCGGTAAGGAAAACCTTGAACGGGGCATCCGGAAAGATCACCGTGCCCATGTCGCGACCATCGGCCACCAAACCGGGCGCTTTGCGAAAGCCCAGCTGCAGTGCCACCAGGGCTTCACGTACCGGCGGCATCGAGGCAATCGCCGATGCAGCAGCGCCGGCCGTTTCGGTACGAAGTTCATCGGTGGCATCGTGACCGTTGACCACCACCCGCGTCGCACCGCCGTCGACCGCCGCCTTGAACTGGATTTTCGTGCCGTGCGCGCACCGTGCCATCGCGTCCATGTCCGAAAGGTCCAGCCCGGCCATGCCGGCGGCATAGCCCACCGCGCGATATAGCGCGCCGGAATCCAGCAGTCGCCATCCCAAATGTTCGGCCACCAGGGCGCTGATGGTGCCCTTGCCCGAACCCGATGGCCCATCGATGGTGAGTACCGGAACGGGTGTCGCGTGGGTCATGAAGATTCCTGATCGGCGGGCGAAGACGAAGTTTAACCGGTTGCCCAGCCGCGTTGACCGGGTCTCGAACGCGTGCTATCAAGCCGATCTCCTTGTTCGCAAGCCATCCCGGTCCACCCTTCATGAGCGATCTCCGCCGCGAGTTCGAACAGGCCGCCGAGGATGTCCAGCGCCTGGGCGCGCGCCCTGACAACGACACTTTGCTGAAGCTCTACGCATTGTACAAACAGGGTTCGGAAGGCGACCTTCAACGAACCCAACCGGGCTTTTTCGATTTCGTCGGCACCGCCAAGCATGAAGCCTGGGCGCAGCTCAACGGCGTGCCTGAGGACGAAGCGATGCGCCGCTACATCGCCTTGGTTCACCAGCTGCTGGCCTGAACCGGATCACCGCCTGCACGTGGCGCTTGCTTTCAGACGCTTCACACCGGCACATTCATACGATCGTTCGAGTCGAAGCCGGTCGCATGAACTATCCGAATCTGTTTTCTCCGCTCGACCTCGGTCACGTCGTACTGCCCAATCGCATCCTGATGGGCTCAATGCATACCGGCCTGGAGGACAAGGCCGGTGACTACGAAAAACTGGCGGTGTATTTTGCCGAACGCGCAAGGGGTGGCGTCGGACTGATGGTCACGGGCGGCATCGCGCCAAGCATTGAAGGCTGGCTGAAACCGTTCGGTGGCCGCCTCTCGAGGCCCTGGCACAAGGCGCGGCATCGCAAGCTCACCGATGCGGTGCATGCCGAAGGCGGACGCATTTGCATGCAGATCCTGCACGCCGGACGCTACGGCTATCACCCACTCTCGGTGGCGCCATCGAAAATCAAATCCCCGATCACGCCCTTTACGCCGCGCGCCCTTTCCTCGCGCGGCGTCGAACGCACCATCAGCGATTTCGTGGATTGCGCGCTGCTTGCCCGGGACGCCGGCTACGACGGTGTCGAGGTGATGGGTTCGGAAGGCTATCTGATCAACCAGTTCATTGTCGCGCGGACCAACCAGCGCAGCGATGCCTGGGGTGGCGACGCGGGCCGACGCATGCGCATGGCCATCGAGATCGTCCGTCGCACACGCGCAGCGGTGGGACGCGACTTCATCATCATCTATCGACTTTCGATGCTCGACCTCGTCGATGGCGGACAGGACTGGGCCGAGATCGTGACGCTGGCCAAGGCGATCGAGGCGGCCGGTGCCAGCATCATCAACACCGGCATCGGCTGGCATGAGGCTCGCGTACCGACGATTGTCACCAGCGTGCCGCGTGGAGCCTTCGCCTGGGTCACCCGAAGGCTCAGGGGTGAGGTGAGCATTCCCCTGATCACCACCAACCGCATCAACATGCCCGAAGTCGCCGAACGTATCCTTGCCGAAGGTGACGCCGACATGGTCTCGATGGCGCGTCCGTTGCTGGCGGATCCGGAATGGGTGAACAAGGCTCGGGCTGGTCGCAGCGACCGTATCAACACCTGCATCGCCTGCAATCAGGCCTGTCTCGATCATGTGTTCCAGAATCGTCGCGCCAGTTGTCTGGTCAACCCGCGTGCCTGTCACGAAACCGAACTGCGAATCGAGCCGGCAATCGTGCGCAAACGGATTGTGGTGATCGGCGCCGGACCAGCCGGCATGGCTTGCGCAGCTACTCTTGCCGAGCGCGGCCATGCCGTAACCCTGATCGACTCGGCCGATGAAATAGGCGGCCAGTTCAACTACGCCAGACAAATTCCCGGCAAAGAAGAATTCCACGAGACGCTGCGCTATTTCCGGCATCGCCTGAGCGATGCGGGCGTCGATGTGCGACTTGGTCAGACGGTCGATGCCGGATCGCTGCATCAGGGCGACTACCAGGAAGTCGTGATCGCTACCGGCGTCACTCCCCGAGCCGTGAGGTTCACCGGCAGCGATGATCCACGCGTGCTGAACTATCTCGATGTCCTCGCCGATCACCGGCCGGTCGGCCGTCGTGTGGCCATCATTGGCGCCGGAGGCGTCGGATTCGATGTGGCGGAGTTCCTGGTCGAACGCGTGCCCTCGGCCACCACGGATGTTTTCCGCTGGAGCAAGGAATGGGGTGTCGATATGCAACTCCAGCAACGCGGAGGTCTGCAACCTCCGCAGCCCGAGCCTCCGGTTCGACAGATCTGGCTGCTGCAGCGTTCGCAGGGCCGCCCCGGCGCACGTCTGAACAAGACGACCGGCTGGGTCCACCGGGCTGCATTGAATGCCAAGCACGTGACCATGCTGGGCAATGTGCAGTACGAACGCTTCGATGACCAGGGACTGCACATCAGCGTCGATGGTGCGCCAAAATCTTTGCCGGTCGACAACGTGGTGATCTGTGCCGGGCAGGAACCGAGGCGGCAACTCGCTGACGAACTGATTGCAGCCGGCGTCAAAGTGCATGTGATCGGCGGTGCCGATGTAGCGGCCGAACTGGATGCCAAGCGTGCGATTGCACAGGGCACCCGCTTGGCCAGCATGCTCTGACTGAAAACGAAAAGACCGCCCGAAGGCGACTTCAACGATTTCGCAAAAAAAGCGCCCCGCAGGGATGACGCATCGACATGGGTTCAGGGGGGATGAACCAGATGTCGTATTTAGCGTCGCTGCGGGGCGAGGCCGCCGTCACCAGGGGGAGGGGGAGGTGACGGGACCGCTGCAGTTTATGATCGAAAGGATAAAGTATCTAATATATATTTATCCATTGATTGATTCGGTATCGCTATATGTTCGATTTCCGCCAGCTGCGCTATTTCGTCGCCGTCGCCGAGGAATTGAGCTTTACCCGTGCTGCCTTGCGTCTTCATCTTTCCCAACCGCCGCTATCCCAGCAAATTCAAGCACTTGAACAGGACTTGGGGGTGCGACTACTCGAGCGGACCAAACGCCGCGTGGCATTGACCGAGCCAGGCCGGGTCTTTCTGGAACAGGCGCGCCAGATCCTGGCCAAGGCCGATGAGGCGCGCAGCCAGGTGATGGCGGCGGCGGCCGGTCACAGCGGCCAGTTGCGCCTTGCGTATACCGTATCGGTTTCCTTTCACCCGGCGTTGCCGCAGGCGCTTTTGCGCTACCGGCAGATCGCGCCGAATGTGCGCCTGCATCTCAGCGAGATGAATACCGAGCCCCAATACGCGGCATTGCTTGCAGGTCAGATCGACATCGGTTTTGTCCGGGATGAACCCACCCACCTGCAGGACGCACGCAATCTTCGATTGAGCGTTATCGACAGGGAACCGCTGCTGCTCGCTCTTCCCTCCGGGCATCCGTTGGCCGGTCGAAGCAGCCTCCGATTACGCGAAGTTGCAGGGGACGCGTTTGTCTCGCAACCGCGCGAACTGGCTTCCACCCTTTACGACCGGCTGGTACGACTGGCGACGGAGGTCGGCTTTCAGCCAACGATCAGCCAGCATGCGCAGCAGATCAACGGCCTGCTTGCGCTGGTCGCGGCGGGACTGGGTCTGGCGCTTGTGCCTGCCAGCATGCGCGCGGCAAGGCTGGCAGGAGTGAGTTACGTGGCACTGGAAGACTCTGACGCCTACCTGCTTCTGGCGGTGGCATCCCGCAATGACGATCATTCCCCTGCCCTGCAGCAATTCCTTTCCACGGTTGCGGAAACGGCAACCGGATGACGCTTGTGATGGGACGCGCAAGTCGCTACACTTATGAGCTCAATTTTTCGTTTAGTGTCAGGAGCCTGCCGTGAAGGTGCTTAACTCTTTGAAGTCCGCCAAGTCGCGTCATCGCGACTGCAAGATTGTGCGTCGTCGCGGCAAGGTGTTCGTGATCTGCAAGAGCAATCCCCGTTTCAAGGCTCGTCAGCGCTGAGTCCATCCGGACCGTTCCCGCTTCGAGTTGATGAAAAGGCCGCGCAAGCGGCCTTTTTTGTTGGCTGGGGATCGTTGCTCTTCGGTAAGGGTCATGTGTCGTAGCGAACGCCGGTGATTTCGTAGTGCTTGACGCCATTCGGCGCAGTGA
>JBDTZX010000527.1:0-5296 GCA_040004895.1 Rhodanobacter sp.
CGAGGTCGTACAGCCGCAGCAGCACGTTGACCAGGGTGGACTTGCCCGCACCGGATGGGCCGACCACGCCGATCTTCTCGCCCGCACGCACGGCCAGGTCGAGCCCGGCGATCACCCCGCCCAGCTTGCCGTAGTGGAAGTGGATGTGCTCGAAACGCACCGATCCGTGGGTGACCTGCAGCGGCATCGCGCCTTCGCGGTCCTGCACTGCGCGCGGTTGCGAGATGGTGGTAATGCCGTCCTGCACGGTGCCGACGTTTTCGAAGATGCCGTTGACCACCCACATGATCCAGCCGGACATGTTGTTGATGCGGATCACCAGCCCGGTCGACAGCGCGATCGCCCCGACCGTCACCCTGCCCTGGCTCCACAGCCAGATCGCCAGCGCCGACGTGCCCACGATCAGGAAACCGTTGAGCGTGGTGATGGTGGCGTCCATGCCGGTGGTCAGCCGGGTCATGCGGCGCAGCTTCTCGGTCTGATCCTGCATCGCTTCGGCGACGTAGGCTTCCTCGCGCTGCGTGTGCGCGAACAGTTTCAGTGTCAGCACGTTGCTGTAGCCATCCACGATGCGCCCCATCAGTTTCGAGCGCGCCTCCGACGAATGCCACGAGCGTTCCTTGATGCGCGGGATGAAGTACGCCAGCGCGGCGACATACAGAACAAGCCACCCCACCAGCGGCATCGCCAGCCAGACATCCGCCTGCGCAAACATCACGATCGCGCTGCCGGTGTAGATGGTGACGTACCAGATCGCATCGACGATCTGCACCGCCGATTCGCGCAGCGACCCACCGGTGAGCATGATGCGGTTGGCGATGCGGCCGGCGTAATCGTTCTGGAAGAAACCCAGGCTCTGGCGAATCACGTAGCGGTGGTTTTGCCAGCGGATGCGATTGGTCAGGCTGGGCACGATCGCCTGGTTCACCAGCAGGTCGTGCACGCCGATCGCCACCGGCCGGATCACCAGCGCGACGAAACCCATCCACAACAGCGTGCGTCCGTGCTGTTTGAAGAAGTCAGCCACCGGCGCGCCCTTCGCCATGTCGACGATGCTGCCGATGAAGCCGAACAACGAGACCTCGACGATCGCCACCACGAAGCCGACCACGATCGCCACCGCGAACACGCCCCACACCTGACGCAGGTAGAACACGTAGAAGCGCAGTACGGACTTCGGCGGCATGCCGTCGACCGGTTCCTCGAATGCATCAATAAGGGATTCGAACCAGCGAAAGATCATGAAAGCTGCTTTTGAAATGGGATGCAGTGTGCGGCATGGATCGCATGCAAGACCCGCGCTGAACGCCTCTTTGGACGATCCTTGCGCGGTTGAGGCGGTCCGAAGCAGGCATTGTCGCAAGTCGCGCCCACAACAGCACGCTGCACCGGATCATCAGGTGGCACAGGCTTGCCATACCAGCCATGGCGAGGCCGGAACATGAACATCAGCCTCGCATTCGCCGTCCGGAGCCACAACATGATTGACCCGTCGATGCCGCGCTCCGATCATGGCCGGATGCCCAAGCTTCTTCGCCATGTCCTGATTCTGTTGCTGGTGCTCGGCGGCGCCAGCGCGAGCGCGCAAGACACGCCCGATGCGACGACGCCCACAACGGTGGTGACCCTCAGCCCGGCGCAGACCCTGACCCAGCTGCGCACCCAGTTGGACGACATCAAGGCCGCGGTCGATTCGAAGAAGGCCGATGTTCCGCTGAACGATCTGCGCGGCCGCGCCATGGCGGTGCAGCAGCAGGCCGAACTGGTCGCCGCCACGCTGTCGCCGCAGTCGGACAGTCTGAAGGCGCGCCTGGACGTGCTGGGCCCGGCACCGGTCAAGGGCGCACCGGCGGAATCCCCGCAACTCAGCGCGCAGCGACGGCAGCTGGGCAAGGCGCAGAACGATCTCGACAGTCAGATCAAACAAGCCAACTCTCTCGGCACCGAGGCTGCACAACTGGCGACGCATGTCGCCGATCTGCGCCGCGACCAGTTCCAGACCCAGCTCGCCTCGCGCACCGCCACACCCTTCAGTCGCGCGTTCTGGATGGATCCGGCCAAGGCATTTCCGGAAGACATGACGCATATGCGGGGGCTCGGCAGTGAGGCGCTGAGCGTGCTTCGACAGGCGTGGCAGCCACCGAATCGCACACCGTTGGTCTTGTGTCTGATCATTGCCGCGCTGCTGGCAAGCGTCGGGCGCTGGCTGATCGAACGCACGCTGGTCAACCTGACCACTGATCGCATGCCGGCCGGCCGCCTGCGGCGCAGTGCGCTGGCGGTGGCAGTGACCGTTGCGTACACACTGGCGGTGGGCCTGGCTGCGCAATTCGTCTACCTCGCTTTGAACTGGAACGATCTGCTCGGCGAGGATCTGGACGCACTGGCACACAAGCTGGTGCGGCTGGTGACGTTCGCGGCGTTCATGACCGGGCTCGGTCGCGCGATGCTTTCCAGCAAGCGGCCATCGTGGCGGCTGCCCGCGCTTTCCGATGACGTCGCGCAACGACTGCGCGCGTTCCCGTGGATGCTCGGTGCCGGTGCGCTGATGGTCGGCGTGGTCGAGAACATCAACAGCGCGATCGGCGCGAGTCTGGCCACCAGCGTGGCGACGCGCGCCGTGCTGGCGGTGCTGATCGGCCTGCTGGTGGGCAGCGCCTTGTTGCGTCTGGGCCAGTCCCGTCGCGCCACGCTGGCCGCCGGCGACGTCCCAGCACAACGGCCGGTCTGGGTCGGACTGGTGGTTGGCGCTGCCTTTGTCTGCGTGGCGATCACCCTGCTCGGCGTGGTCTCGGGCTATATCGCCTTTGCCTTCTTCATTGCGCGGCAGATGCTCTGGTTCGGAGTGATTCTGACCACGCTTTATCTGCTGATGCATCTGGTGGACGACATCTTCGACACCGTGTTTGCACCGAAAGGCCAGACCGGCCTGCGCATGCAGAGCAATTTCGGGGTGGCGCCCGGCGCACTCGAGCAGACCGGTATCCTGCTGTCCGGCATTGCCCGCGCGATGCTTGTGGTACTGGCTGTGGCGCTGGTGCTGGTGCCGTTCGGCGCCGGTCCCCAGGAGCTGGCCGGGCGCGTGGGCGGGCTGCTTTCCAGCGCCTCGCTGGGCAAGCTGAAGATCGTGCCGGGAACGATTTTCGACGCCGCCCTGGTGTTCGCGCTGGGTCTGATCATCCTGCGCGTGCTGAAGAACTGGCTGAGTCAGCAACTGCTGCCGAAGACCTCGCTCGATTCGGGCATGCAGAATTCGATGGTCACTCTGCTCGGCTATGTCGGCGGCGTGCTGGTGTTCGTGCTGTCACTGGCCACGCTCAACGTGGATCTGCAAAGCATCGCCTGGATGGCCAGCGCGCTGTCGGTCGGCATCGGTTTCGGCCTGCAGGCGATCGTGCAGAATTTCATTTCCGGATTGATCCTGCTGGCCGAACGACCGGTGAAGGTGGGCGACTGGGTCAGCATCGGCGGCGTCGAGGGCGACATCCGCCGCATCAATGTGCGTGCGACGGAAATCCAGATGAGCGACCGTTCCACCATGATCGTGCCGAACTCGCAGTTCATTACCCAGAACGTGCGCAACGTGACCCTCGCCAATGCGCAGGGACGGGTGAACATCCAGCTGTCGATGCCGCTGGATACCGACGCGAGCAAGGCCCGAGAACTGCTGCTTGAAGTGTTGCGCGGACATGCCGGAACTCTCTCCACGCCGGTGCCCATCGTGCGGCTGGAAAATCTCGACGCGGGGTCGATGACCTTCAACTGCATCGCCTACGTCAACAGCCCGCGGGATGTCGGCAGCGTCAAGAGCGACCTGCTGTTCGAAATGCTCGAACGCCTGCGCGCCGCGAAGCTGCCGTTGACCAGTCCGCAAAGCATGATCGTGCGCAACTTGCCGCCGGTGATGGAGAGCAGCGAAGACCGGGATTGATGCGTCCGGCCGTGTGCCGCGCCGCGATTGCCGCGCCCGGGACATGACGATGGCTCGCATCGGCGCTAGCCTGATCATCCGTCCCCACCGGAGTCGCCCTCATGACCGCCAGCGTCGAGCAAGGCAGCAGCATCATTCCGTGCCTGCGTTACCGCGATGCGCACGCCGCGATCGGCTGGCTGTGCAAGGCCTTCGGTTTCGTCCGCCATGCCGTCCATGAGAATGACCAAGGCCGGCTCGAGCACGCCCAGCTCATCTGGGGCAACGGCATGGTGATGCTCGGCGAAGTACGCGACGACGACTTCGGCCGGCATATCGCCCAGCCTGAGGAGATCGGCGGCCGCGAAACCCAGTGTCCCTGCGTGATCGTGGCCGACTGCAAGGCGCACTATCGACAGGCCGTTGCTGCCGGCGCCACCATCGTCGACGACTATTCCGAAATGGACTACGGCGGGGCCGGCTACAGCTGCAGGGACCCCGAAGGGCACCTCTGGTATTTCGGCAGCTACGACCCGTGGCAGCCTGCCAAACCCTGAACGGTGCACCAGAAAACGGAAGACCGGCAGATCGCCGGTCTTCCTTTCGCACTCGCACCCTCGCTGTCGCCTAGGGCGTACAGGCCTTGCCGTGCTCGGCATGATTGCCCTTGGCCGTCGCGTCGGCTTCGCTCATGTATTCACCATGCTTGGTCTTGCCGTACCACTTGTCGCTGGGGCAGTGGTAGACCTTGCTGCTGTCGTTGACCCAGACCATGCCCGGACCACCACCTGGCGCGGCGTTGGCGGCCGGTGCCGGCATCGTACGGTGGGCTTTCATCGACGTGCCGGCCATCGGCGTCGGCGCTGGGGCGACGGCCGCCGGCATGGGTGCTGCCGGTGCCGTGGGGGCAGGCGCAGCTGCCGGCGCTGCCTTGGCGGTCGGTGCAGCGGCTGCGGCATACCACTCCTTCACTCCCTTGTGACCCTTGCAGGAACCGCGCTTGGAAGCGGCGCTGGTATAGCTGCCGTCCTTGCACTGGCCACTGGAACCGGCCGGGGCGGATGCCTGCTGCGCATGAATCGCGGAACCGGCGAACAGACCGGCAACCACTACGGCGATCAAGACTGACGATTTCATTTCGGACTCCCTCCACGTGAAACGCAACGATGCGCAAGCCGGTTGCCGTTCTGTTGAAGGCTCGCTGCATCGCCCTTCATCCATCTGCCGGATCCCGTCGCAGCGGGAACCAGCGATTGATGGACGCCCCAAGCTTCTGCGAACGCAGCGCCTGCGCGGCGACTATGCCGCAAAAAGATGACGGCGAAATACACACGGCGTGTAGCGTTTATCCGGCAGACGGGCTCTTCGAAGGAACTTGCGAATCGG
>JBDTZX010000150.1:0-1593 GCA_040004895.1 Rhodanobacter sp.
GTCGGGGCGTAGCGCAGCCTGGTAGCGCATCTGCCTGGGGGGCAGAGGGTCGTGGGTTCGAATCCCGCCGCCCCGACCAATTCGGTACCGGATAACAGAAAGCGCCCTCGGGCGCTTTTTTATTGGACCAGGGAACGGGCAGGCTTCCGCGGCTTTCGCTTTTGTTCCTGCGTCCACGTTTCGTTCAATACAGCACGCGGCTGCGCAAGGTGCCGGGAATAGCCGCCAGCTGATCCTTCAATGCGGTGGCCTGGGCCGGGTCGGCGGTGACATCGATCACCACATAGCCGACCTCGCTGTCGGTCTGCAGAAACTGTGCGTCGATGTTGATGTTGCCGGTCGAGAACAGGTCGTTGATGCGTGCCAGGATGCCCGGCATGTTGCGATGGATGTGCAGCAGACGACGGCTCCTGGGATGTTCCGGCAGGGTGACTTCGGGGAAATTCACCGCCGAAAGGGTCGAGCCGTTGTCGCTGTAGCGGATCAGTTTGCTGGCCACTTCGATGCCGATGTTGTCCTGGGCTTCCAGCGTGCTGCCGCCGATATGCGGGGTCAGGATCACGTTGTCCATGCCGACCAGCGGCGAGACGAATGCATCGTCATTGCCTTTCGGTTCGAGCGGGAAAACGTCGACCGCGGCGCCCGCAATGTGACCCTCGCTCAATGCCGAGGCCAGGGCGTCGATATCCACCACGCTGCCGCGCGAAGCATTGATCAGCATCGCACCGCGACGCATCTTCGCCAGCTGCTCGCGCCGCACCATCAGCTGCGTGGCCGGCGTTTCAGGAACGTGCAGAGTCACCACGTCGGCGCGCTCCAGCAGTTCGTCCAGACTGGAGACCGCGCGCGCATTGCCCAGTGACAATTTGGACTCGATGTCGTGGAAGATCACCCGCATGCCGAGACTTTCTGCGAGCACGCCGACCTGGGTGCCGATGTGGCCGTAGCCGACGATACCGAGCACCTTGTCGCGGGTCTCAAAACTGCCCTCCGCCGACTTGGTCCAGCCACCGCGATGGCACAGCGCGTTCTTCTGCGGGATCCCGCGCAACAGCATGATCGCCTCGGCGATCACCAGCTCGGCGACGCTGCGGGTGTTCGAATACGGCGCGTTGAACACCGGCACCCCGAGTTTGCGCGCCGCGCCCAGTTCCACCTGGTTGGTGCCGATGCAAAAACATCCGACCGCGATCAGCCGCTTCGCCTGCGCCAGCAGCTCACCGCTGAGCTGGGTGCGCGAACGGATGCCGACGATGTGCGCGTCGGCAATGCGCTGTCTGAGCTCGGCTTCCGGCAACGACTTCGCATGCAGTTCGATCTGGCTGTATCCGGCACGACGAAAGCTGTCGACCGCGCTGGCGCTGACGCCTTCCAGCAGCAACACCTTGATGTCTTGTCGGGGGTAGGAGGTTTGCATGCGACGGCCCGGGCGATGGAAGGTTCTTACTATGCCAGAGCCGGCAACCATTGCGGCAACGCAACACTGGACGCGACTTTGAGTGGGTGGCAGGCTGTAGCGTCATCCGGAGCCAAGCATGTCCGACGCGCGCCTTGCCGAATTGTCCCGACGCCTGCCCGATGTGCGGCTGCTTG
>JBDTZX010000114.1:0-1591 GCA_040004895.1 Rhodanobacter sp.
CTGGAAACCGTCACCACCTACGGCCTGCCGGTGAAAGTGGTGGTGATGAACAACGTCGGCGACGGCATGGTGCGGCAGTGGCAGAAACTGTTCTTCAAGGGCCGCTTCGCCAGCTCCGACAAGAGCCTGCACAAGAAGGACTTCGTCAAGGCCGCGCAGGCTGACGGCTTCGAATGGGCGAAGCGGCTGGAGTGCAAGGACGAACTGGCCGACACCATTGCCGACTTCCTCGCCTTCGACGGACCCGCCTTCCTTGAAGTGATGATCGACCCGGATGCCGGCGTGTATCCGATGATCGGTCCCGGCGCCAGTTACGCGCAGATGATTACCGGCGACTTCATCGCTTCGCGGCAGCAGCGTGCCGATGGCGATGCCGCACGTGACGACATGTTTTGAACCGGATGACCACGAACCACGCCATGCGTCACACACTCTCCATCCTGCTGCAGAACGAGGCCGGGGCGCTGGTGCGGGTGGCCGGCCTGTTTGCCGCGCGCAGCCACAACATCGATTCGCTCACGGTTGCCGCCACCCACGATCCGGCGGTTTCGCAACTGACCCTGGTGGTGCACGGCAACGAGGCGACGCTGGAGCAGATCCTGCGGCAGACGCGCAAGCTGATCGACGTACTCGACGTGACCACGCTGTCGCTGGTCGGCGGCGAGCCGGTCGCCTAGCCAATGCCGACGTCCGCCGGGGGAGCCACGCAGTCGCTGGCCGATGCGCCTGATGCCCTCACCGGCCAGAATCTGCTGCAGCGCGCGAGGACGGCACAGGTCTACGAGGTGGCGCGCGAGACGGCACTGGAGCCTGCTGCGCTGATGTCCGCGCGACTGGGTTGTGACGTACTGCTGAAGCGTGAAGACCAGCAGCCGGTGTTCTCATTCAAGCTGCGCGGTGCCTACAACCGCATGGTGCGGCTCGATGCAGACCAGCGCGCGCTGGGCGTGATCGCCGCGTCGGCCGGCAACCACGCACAGGGCGTGGCACTGGCAGCGGCGAAGCTCGGTATCGCCGCCACCATCGTGATGCCAGTGACGGCGCCGCAGATGAAGGTCGATGCGGTGCGACGCCTCGGCGGAACGTCCGTGCAGATCGTGCTGGCCGGCGATTCGTACAGCGATGCGCAGACCGAAGCCGCGCGATTGCAGGCCATCGGTCGACAGACGTTCGTGCATCCGTTCGACGATGCCGACGTGATCGCCGGCCAGGCCACGGTCGGTCTGGAAATTCTCCGACAGCATCCTGGGCCGCTGCACGCGGTGTTCGTGCCGGTTGGCGGCGGCGGTTTGCTGGCCGGCATCGCCACCTGCATCAAACTGCAGCGACCGGGGGTGAAAGTGATCGGCGTGCAGGCGATGGATTCGGATGCGATGACCCGCTCGCTGGCGGCGGGCGAGCGCGTGGTGTTGAACGACGTAGGCCTGTTCGCCGACGGCACTGCAGTGAAGCAGGTGGGCGAACTCACGTTCGCGTTGTGTCGGCGCCACGTCGACGCCATGCTGACCGTCGACACCGATGCGATCTGCGCGGCGATCCGCGACATCTACCAGGAAACCCGCAGCGTGCCCGAGCCGGCGGGCGCGCTGGC
>JBDTZX010000395.1:0-1591 GCA_040004895.1 Rhodanobacter sp.
TCTTCGCGGTCGATCCCGCCGGCATCGTGGTCGAACTGGATTTCCAGCTCGACGAGCCGTGAAGAAGCTTGAAAACTTCCAACGATGTCATTCCCGCGAGAGCGAAAATTCATTTCACTCTGGGCAAACCCCGCCTGGATTCCTGCTGGACCCGCCATTCGGCTGTTGAGAGCTGCGGGAATGACGGCAAAGCCGGGTTCTCCGAGGTACTGCACAAGCGTCTTGCAGCGCTACCATCGAACCATCTAACAGCGGATACGACCATGGCCCACGACACCACCAAACTTGCCGTCCTGATCGATGCCGACAACGCGCGGCCGGCGATCGTCGAAGGCCTGCTGGCGGAAATCGCCAAGTACGGCACCGCGCACGTCAAACGCATCTACGGCGACTGGACCAAGCCCGACCTCAACGGCTGGAAGGAAGTACTGCTGCGCCACTCGATCCAGCCGATCCAGCAGTTCCGCTACACCGTCGGCAAGAATGCCACCGACTCGGCGATGATCATCGACGCGATGGACTTGCTGTACACCGAACGCTTCGACGGTTTCTGCATTGTTTCCAGTGACAGCGACTTCACCCGGCTTGCCTCGCGCATCCGCGAATCGGGTCGCATCGTGTACGGCTTCGGCGAAAAGAAGACCCCGGAGCCGTTCCGTACCGCCTGCGACAAGTTCATCTACACCGAAGTGCTCGCCGGCTCGGCCGAGACCGCGACCGAAACGGCGCCGAAACAGCGATCGGCGAAGGAGCTGCGCGGCGACAGCCATCTGCTGAACCTGTTGCGTCAAGCGATCGAGGCGGCATCCGACGACACCGGCTGGGCCGGTCTCGGTCCGATCGGCAGCATCATCAACAAGCAGTCGCCCGACTTCGACTCGCGCAACTACGGCTATGCCAAGCTCAGCGGGCTGATCAAGGGCATCGGCCTGTTCGATACCGAAGAGCGCCACATCGGCAACGGCAAGCACATCTATGCACGGCCGGCCGTCGGCAAGAAATGAGCGATGCGCTCTACGCCCACCTGTCTTCCGCGCTGAGCGCCGCAGCACCGGCGGCGCTGTGTGTCGCCTTCAGCGGCGGTCCGGATTCCACCGCACTGCTGCATGCGCTGGCGCGGATCCCCGCCGCGCGCGAACGCGGACTGCGCGCGTTGCATGTGGATCATGGACTGCACCCGGACAGCGTGCTCTGGGCCGAACACTGCCTTCGCTTCTGCGCTGCGCTGGAGCTGCCGTGCGAGGTGCAGCGCGTGCAGCTGGATACCGGCAAGGGCGAAGGTGTTGAAGCCGCGGCGCGCCATGCGCGTTACGCCGCTTTCTCCGCCCAACTGCGAGATGGCGAATGGTTGCTGCTTGGTCATCATCGCGACGATCAGGCGGAGACGGTGTTGCTGAAACTGCTGCGCGGCGCCGGACCGGAAGGACTCGGCGGCATGCGCGCGCTGCGGCCGTTCGCCTGCGGCCGGTTATGGCGACCCTTGCTGGACCTGTCGCGCGCGCAACTCCAAGACTATGTCCGTCAGCACCAGCTCGCCTGCCTCGTCGATCCGAGCAATGCCGACGATCGACTGGCGCGCAACCATCTGCGT
>JBDTZX010000099.1:0-5275 GCA_040004895.1 Rhodanobacter sp.
CTGGCCGCACCGAGTTTCAGCGCCGCAATCGCCAGAATGCCGGAGCCACAGCCAAAATCGGTCAATGTCTTGCCGGCGAGATCCAGGCCGTCCAGCCATTCCAGGCACAACGCGGTGGTCGGGTGCGTGCCGCTGCCAAAGGCCAGTCCGGGATCCAGCCGCACCACAACCAGCTCATCATCGGCCGGTGGTTCGATATTCCACGGATAGATCCACAGGCGGCGTCCGAACGGCATCGGCTTGAATTGATCCATCCACACACGCACCCAGTCCTGGTCGGCGACATCGCGGAACAGCAATTGATCCGGTTCCAGCCACGGCAGCAGTTCGCCCAGTGTTTCGACGAGACCTCGCCGATCGGTGTCGGCATCGAACAGCGCGTTCAGGGTGATCGTCGGCCAGAGCGGCAACTCGCCCACGCCCGGCTCGAAGATCGCCTGCTCGTCCGGCGTTTCCGCATCGGCATCCTGCAGCGTGATCGACAGCGCGCCAAGATCCTGCAGTGCTTCCTCAGCGCCAGGCTGCTGCGCGGTGCGTACAACGAGGGAAAGTTCTAGCCAGGTCATGCGGTAACCGTGAAGTGGTGGGTGTGCTTGCGGGAACGACTTCAGTTGCGATGCTTCGATTCCCGAAGGACATCCAGGCAGCTATCGCACCGGAAACCTTGCAACTGACGCTGCTCCCACGAAGCGGCTTTGTTTCAACTGTGGCCAGCCTTTTCCTTCTGCTCGGCCATCCGTTTTTCGAGATAGTGGATGTTCTGGCCGCCGTGCTGGAAACCGGCGTCGGCCATGATGCGCTGCTGCAGGGGGATGTTGCACTTGACGCCTTCGATCACCGTTTCGGCGAGCGCCAGCCGCATGCGCGCGATCGCGGTTTCGCGGTCGGGGCCGTGCACGATCAGCTTGCCGATCATCGAATCGTAGTTCGGCGGGATCTTGTAGCCGTCGTACAGATGGGTGTCGACACGCACGCCGGGGCCGCCGGGCGCCTCGAAGCGCTTCACCGTGCCGGGGCTGGGCATGAAGGTGTCCGGATCCTCGGCGTTGATGCGGCACTCGATCGCGTGGCCACGGATCACGATGTCTTCCTGTCGGATCGACAGCTTCTCGCCGCCAGCGATAAGCAGCTGCTCGCGCACCAGGTCGATGCCGGTGATCAGCTCGGTCACCGGATGCTCGACCTGGATGCGCGTGTTCATCTCGATGAAATAGAAGTGGCCGTTCTCGTACAGAAATTCGAACGTGCCAGCGCCGCGATAGTTGATGCGGATGCAGGCGTCGACGCAGACCTTGCCGATCGCTGCGCGCTGCTCGTCGGTGATACCCGGAGCCGGGGCTTCCTCGACCACTTTCTGGTGGCGGCGCTGCATCGAGCAGTCGCGTTCGCCCAGATGGATCGCGTTGCCCTGGCCATCGGCTAGCACCTGGATTTCCACATGACGCGGGTTCTCCAGGAATTTTTCCATGTAGACCTGTTCGTTGCCGAACGCGGCCTTGGCCTCGGCCTTGGTCATGGTGACCGCATTGCCCAGATGCGCCTCGGTGCGCACCACGCGCATGCCGCGGCCGCCGCCGCCGCCGGCCGCCTTGATGATCACCGGATAGCCGATCTCGCGGGCGATCTTCAGGTTGGTGTCGGCATCTTCGCCGAGCGGACCACCCGAACCGGGCACGCACGGTACGCCAGCGGCCTTCATCGCGCGGATCGCCTCGACCTTGTCGCCCATCAGGCGGATCACGTCGGCGGTCGGGCCGATGAAGACGAAGCCGGATTGTTCGACCTGCTCGGCGAAATCGGCGCGCTCCGAAAGAAACCCGTAGCCGGGGTGGATCGCCTGGGCGTCGGTGATTTCCGCCGCGGCGATGATCCGTGGAATATTGAGGTAGCTGTCGACCGAGGGTCCGGGGCCGATGCACACCGATTCGTCGGCGAGGCCGACGTGCTTCAGGTTGCGGTCCACGGTGGAATGCACCGCCACGGTCTTGATGCCCAGACTGTGGCAGGCGCGCAGCACGCGCAGTGCGATTTCGCCGCGGTTGGCGATGACGACCTTCTCGAGCATGTCGGCGGCCTCAGGCGATCACGAACATGGGTTCGTCGAATTCCACCGGCTGGCCGTTTTCGACCAGGATGGCCTGCACGGTTCCGGCGACGTCGGCCTCGATCTGGTTGAACATCTTCATCGCCTCGATGATGCCCAGCGTCTCGCCGGCCTGGACTTGCTGGCCGACCTTGGCGAACGCCGGCGTGCCTGGCGTGGCGGAGGCGTAGAACGTTCCAACCATCGGTGCCTTCACCACATGTCCGGCGGGCAGCGCGTTGGCGACCGGCGCGGCCTCGACCACTGCTGCGACCGGCGCAGCGGCGATGGCCACCGGTGCCGGAGCCGCTGCAGCGGCGACCGGCGCGGTGCTTTTCGGCACGCGCGACAGGCGCACGACCTCCTCACCCTCCTTGATTTCGAGTTCGGCGAGGTTGGACTCCTCGAGCAGGTCGATCAGTTTCTTGATTTTGCGCAAATCCATCGGATCAGCCTTTGTCGGTCGTGCCACCGCAGTGGCGCTGTGGGATTGAACGGGAGGGCCGCGAGGCCTTCACCTTGATGAGCTGGCTGCAACGTTGCCGGTTGGCGGCAGTCGGCAAATCGCCGCCTCGAGGGCCAGCCGGTAGCTGTCGGCGCCGAACCCGCAGATGACGCCGATCGCGATGTCCGAAAGATAGGAATGGCGGCGGAACGGTTCGCGCGCGTGCACGTTCGACAGGTGCACTTCGATGAACGGGATCGCCACCGCTGCCAGTGCGTCGCGCAGGGCAATGCTGGTGTGGGTGAACGCGCCAGGGTTGAACAGGATCAGCGCGGTCTGGTCGTCGCGGCCCTGCTGGATGCGACCGATCAGCTCGTGCTCGGCATTCGACTGGAACCAGGCCAGCTCATGGGCCGCTGCCTGCGCCCGTTCGAGCAGCTGCCGGTTGATGTCGGCCAGCGTGTCGCTGCCGTAGATCTCCGGCTCACGGGTGCCCAGCAGGTTGAGGTTGGGTCCGTGCAGGACCAGGATTTTCGCCACGGAACCATCCAGCTTGCGTCCGGAAGACCGGCAACCGGGCGAAGTGTGCGCGCAGAGGCGAATGTTGTCCAGTTCAGCGCAGATCGACGATGTTTGCCGTAGAAGCGTCGGATTCCCTGCGGAAGCGTATGTCTGGCGAGCTGCTGGAGCTATCGGACCGATCCGGACAACCAGCGTTCCAGCTCGTCCGGCGGCAGCGGACCCGTATGGCTGGCCAGAATGCTGCCATCGGAATCGAGGAGCACGCTGTAAGGCAGTACATCGCGCGTATTGCCGAGTACGAGCGACGTACTCGGTGCATGCAGATCGCCCAGCAGCACCTGATAATCCAGCGGATGCGCGGCAAGAAAAGACCGTACCCGCGCCGCGTCGTCCATCGCAATGCCGACGACGATCGGCCCGTGTTCGCCGAACTTCGCCTGCGCACGGTTCAGTGCGGGCATTTCCTGCAGGCACGGAGCGCACCAGCTGGCCCAGAAATTCAGCAACACACGACGGCCGCGGTAATCGGCCAGGTGATGCAGTTGGCCGGCGAGGTCGGGCAGCGCGAGATCGGCTGCGGGCTGGCCGATCAGTTCCGAACCGGATGCGGCGGGTTGCTGGACGCGATGCTGCACGTAGCCGCCGATGACCGACGCCAGCACGGCCAGCGCGAGAATCAGCCAGTTGCTGCGGCTCATCAGCGCGCCGCTTCCGTGAGGGCCTGCTCGACCATCGAAGAGGTCAGCACGGTGGACAACTGCCTGCCGGGGCCTCCGTTTTTCGGGAACACCACGTACAGCGGCACGCCCGGCGAATGGTATTGCTGCAGGAAGGCGCTGATGGTCGGATTGACGTCGGTCCAGTCGCCTTTCATGTAGACCGTGCCGGTGCGTTTCATCAGGTCGCGAAAGGCGTCGGTGGCCAGCACCGTGTGCTCGTTCGCCTTGCACGTGACGCACCAGTCGGCGGTCATGTCGACGAACACCGGTGTGCCGGCCTTGCGCAATTCGGCCAGCCTCGCCGGCGAGTACGACACCACGCCGTTTTCGGCCATGGCCGCGGTCGCCGGGCGCTGCACCCTGGCAAGAAGCACCATCGGCACCAGCGTGGCGGCTGCCAGAACCGCCACCAGCACTTTGCTGATCACGCCATGCGAGCGGCTGCGTTCGAACCACCACAATGTCATCGCCAGCAACACCATCGCCACCAGCACCAGGCCGACCGCATCCGCACCGCGCTGATGGGCAAGCACCCACACCAGCCATACGGCAGTCAGATACATCGGGAACGCCAGCACCTGTTTGAGCGTTTCCATCCAGCGTCCGGGCCGTGGTAGCAGCCGGGCCAGGGCGGGCACGAATCCGATCAGCAGGAACGGCAGCGCGAGGCCGATGCCGAGTGCCAGAAACACCAGCAGCGCCGAGAGCATCGGCGCGGCAAACGCATACGCCAGCGCGCTACCCATGAACGGTGCGGTGCACGGGCTGGCCACCACCACCGCCAGCACGCCGGTGAAGAAATCGCCGGCTGGTCCGGACCGCGAAGCCAGGCCGGCGCCGGTATTGCCCAGCGAGGCGCCGAACTGCACCACGCCCGACATCGACAGACCGACCGCGAGCATCACGCAGGCGAGCACGCCGACCAGCAGCGGTTGCTGCAACTGGGTGCCCCAGCCCAGCGCATGGCCGGCCGAACGCAGCGCGAGAATGCCCATGCCCAGCACCGCGAAACTGGCCAGCACGCCCGCGGCGTAGAACAAGGCATGTCGCCGCGCGGTCGAACGATTCTCGCCGCTCTCCAGCACACTCACCGCCTTGATCGAGAGCACCGGCAGCACGCACGGCATCAGGTTCAGCACCAGACCGCCACCGAGCGCCAGCAGCAGCGCGGCGAACAGGCCGACCTGCAGCGGCGCCGCTGCGATATCGGCCGGCGGCATCTCCGGCATGGTCGGTGTGGTGATGCCGGATGCAGCCGTGCCACTGCCCCGATCGACGGTCACCGAACGTGTCATCAACGGATAGCAGAGTCCGCCTTGCTGGCAGCCCTGGAAACTCGCTTCGATCGCCAGTCGACTGCGGTCGGCGAGAGCACCGACAACTGTCACCGGCAACTCAACCTGATCGAAATATACGGTGACGTCGCCGTAGTGTTCGTCGTGGTGCGGCGTACCGGCGGGCCAGGCGGGTTTCAGACCGAGCCCGCCGGCATCCTTCAACTTCAGC
>JBDTZX010000242.1:0-1589 GCA_040004895.1 Rhodanobacter sp.
GTCTGCGCTGCCTGTTGCGCCTTTTCCCGCGTGGCCTTCCACTGGTCCGAGGCCGACGTATCGCTGGGTGACGTCCTGCTGCAGCTCACCGAAAAGCTCGATCCGCATCGGTTGGCGATGCGGATCGCCCATGCATCGAAACTGCGTTGCGTTGCGTGGCGTTGACGGGGTCGTGGGTGAGGCCGCGCACGGCGGTACTGCGAACAGCGGCCATCGGTGTGCCGCGAAGTGCAGACTTTGTGGGAATCCGGCGCGGCGAGCGCGCGATACGACAAGACACCTGTTGCGCACGAACTCGCGCTGTTGACACCCGCGACGGGCTCAGGCTGTTCGAGATCGGCGCTCCGTCATCAACTATCGAGATCTGATCCCGTCGCTTCGTCGAACCGGTAGATGTCCATCGCCAGAAAACCCATGTCGATACCCGCATCGATCCGCTGCGCATGGGCCTTTGCACCGGCAGCTCCGAGTGCGACGAACAGCGGCAGCAGGTGCTCGTCGGTGGGATGTGCGCGTTCGGCGAATGGTGCCTGGCGCCGATAGTCGAGCAGCGCGTTGATATCGCCGGCGGCGAGTTTCTGCTCGCTCCATTCGATGAAGGGACGCACATACGGCGCCTGTCGCTCGTCGCTGTAGCCCGAAGCGACATCGTGCAGGTTGTGCGTGATGCTGCCTGAGCCGATCACCAGCACGCCTTCGTCGCGCAGCGGCGACAGCGCCTGGCCCATCGCGTACTGATGCACGGGGCCGAGTTCCGGCTGGATCGAGATCGTCACCACCGGGATGTCCGCCTGCGGATACAGCAAACGCAACGGTACCCAGGTGCCGTGGTCGAATCCGCGCTCGTGGTTGGTGACCGGCGCCAGGCCTGCCTGATCCATCAGCTGCACGACCTGTGCTGCGAGCACGGGATCGCCGGGCGCCGGATAGCGCAATTCGTACAGCGGCGCAGGAAACCCACGGAAGTCGTGAATGGTTTTCGGCATGGCCGTGTTCGCGACCTGCGGCTGGCGCGACAGGAAGTGCGCGCTGGCGATCACGATGGCTTTGGGGCGCGTCAGCACGGAAGCCAACGTGGCCAGCCGCTCGCCGGTCAAACCGGGATGCAGCGCGGTCATCGGTGAGCCGTGCGAGATGTACAGGCTGGGCAGGGCGGTCATCGAAGATTCCGCATGGAGAGATGCCGATGAAGTATGGCGTCCCTGCGGTTTTTTCAGCGGCAGGCGCGAGAAACGTTCCGTCGCCCGACTGAAACAATCAGACGACGGGATATCGCCGGGCGCAGATTACTTGCGCTGCGGCGGCTTGCCACCGTGCTTTGGTTTCGCGTCACCACCCTTGAAGCCGCCCGGCTTGAACCCGCCGGGCTTCTTGAAGCCACCGGGTTTGTGCGCTGGCGGCGCACTCCCGGCATCGGTATCGATGCCGTCCCATTCGTGAATACGCAACTGCTGCTGCACCACCCACACTTTCTTCAGATGCTCGAACACTTCCTTGGGCATGCCGTCGGGCAGGTCGATCAGGCTGTAGTGGCCGCGGATGCTGAGACGTCCGATGAACTGGCTCTCCAGCCCTGCCTCGTTGGCGAT
>JBDTZX010000182.1:0-1585 GCA_040004895.1 Rhodanobacter sp.
TTCAGCCGAATACGATGCTGGCGATGGCGCCATTCGCATCGCTGCGCGGCCGCATCGAGACATGCCAGCCGTAAAGCTCGCACAGCCGGCGAACGATCGCCAGGCCCAGACCCGCGCCGCTGCCGCCGGCGCCTTCGCCGCGCACGCCGCGCTGGAACAACCGCTCGGCATCCTCCGGCTTGATCCCCGGACCGGTGTCGATCACCTCGATGCGGCCGGCGCCGACGACCACCTGCACGCTGCCTTCAAGGGTGTACTTGATCGCGTTGCCGATCAGGTTGGTCAGGGCTACCGACAATACCGAAGCCGGCGCGTTGACGTTCACCAGTTCACTGGCCACCAGGTCGATGGTCAGCGGTTTGCCGCGCATCTGCGGCCGCTGGCTTTCGATCACGTCCGTGGCGACCTTGCCGACTTCGGTGGTTTCCCCACGGGTCGGGCCGCGCCGCTCAGCGCGCGAAAGCAGCAGCAACGCCTCGATCAGTTCGGTCGCCTGACGGGACGCACGTTCGATGCGCTTGAGCCGCTCCCGCAGCTTGTCGGTGAGATCGGGCGAGTCCTGCAGCAGCTCGGTGGTACTGGCGATCACCGCCAGCGGCGTGCGCAGTTCATGGCTGACATCGGAGTTGAATTCACGATCGCGCTCGACCATCGCGGTGAGCCGCGCCGAGTACTCATCCAGCACATGCGCCAGTTCACCGACTTCGTCGTCGGCGAAATGCTGTGCCAGCGGCTCGGCCTTGCCGGCCTTGCGAAAATCACGCAGCCGGTTGGCCAGATCGCTGACCGGCTTGAGTACTTTTCTCGACAGCCACAGACCGATCGCCAGCGACAACAAGCTGAACAGAAGAACTGCGCCGATCAGTGAAAATACCAGCTGCTGCTTACCCAGATCTTCACGGCTGATGTCGTAGCGCGTGAAACCGATGATGCCGTTCTTGCGCTGCACCGCCAGCTTGTAGTGCTTTTCCCGACCGCTGCTGTCCGCTTCGTGGATATCATGAACGCCACTGGCCAAGCTTTGCCAGGCCAGCGGCATCTTGTACAGCGTGCGGTCGCTCTTGACCCAGCCTTCAACCAGTTCGGATTGAAACGGCTGGCCGGCGATGGCGTGATCGACCGCTTCATCGACGTCGCTCTGCATGCTGTCGTTGATCAGCTGGTTCTCGACCTTGGCCCGCACGTACAGCGCAGCCACGGCAAACAGCGCGCTGAGGCCGAAGCCGAACAGCGCGAACGAGACAATCAAGCGGTAACGAAGCTTACGCCTGGACTGCATCCGGCTCGACCATCCGATAGCCTATGCCGTGCCGCGTGTGGATCAGCGGTTTCTCGAACGGTTTGTCGATCGCCGCGCGCAAGCCGTGGATGTGCACACGCAACGAATCGCTGTCGGGCAGTTCCTCGCCCCACACGCGCTGTTCCAGATCCTGCCGGGTGACCACCGAAGGACTGGCTTCCATCAAGGCTTGCAGCAGTTTCAGGCCGATCGGATTGAGCTGGATCGACTTGCCTTCGCGGTTCACCGTGAGCGTGTCGAGGTTGAAGGTGAGGTCGGCCACTTTCAGCACGCGACTCTGCGGGC
>JBDTZX010000183.1:0-1579 GCA_040004895.1 Rhodanobacter sp.
GCCGACGGGTGACTGATACAATATCGGTCTGCCTGCATTGTAAAGATGAAACACCAAGTTATGGATATTGACGAGCGAATCAAGGCAACACTGGCCGAACATCCCATCGTGCTTTTCATGAAGGGCACGCCGGAGTTCCCGATGTGCGGATTTTCCAGCCGCGCGGCCAGTGCGCTGACCGAAGCAGGTGCGGTCTTTCATGCGGTGAACGTGCTTGCCGATCCGCAGGTGCGCGCTGCCCTGCCGCACTTCGCCAACTGGCCGACCTTTCCGCAGCTGTTCATCCATGGCGAACTGATCGGTGGCTGCGACATCATCGAGGACCTGAAGTCCGCCGGTGAATTGAGTCGCATGGCCAGCGACGTGGCCGGCGCCGCCTCTTGACCACGTTGCCCACGGTGCGCTTGCCGCTTGACTGGGCTTTCGCCGCGGACACGCTGGCCGATCGCGTGATTCTGGTCAGCGGCGCCTGCGGCGGTCTCGGCAGTGCGGTGGCGCGGGCGGCGGCGCGTGCCGGCGCGACGGTGGTGATCACCGGCAGGCGCAAACGGCAGCTCGAGCAGCTGCACGACGCGATGCTTGAAGAAGGCCTGTCCCAGCCGGTGATCCATGCGCTGGACATGGAAGTGGCCACGCCGCGCGAATATGCCGCACTGGCCGAAGGACTGGAACGGGACTTTGGACGTCTGGACGGCATCGTCCACGCGGCCGCAAGTTTCGCCGGGCTCACGCCGATCGCCATGCACAAGCCGGACGACTGGCTGCGCGCGCTGCACGTCAATGTCTCGGCGCCGTTCGCGCTCACCCAGGCATGCATGCCGCTGCTGAGCCAGGCCGACGACAGCGCGGTGGTCTTCATGCTGGACGATCCCGCGCTCGTGCAGCGTGCGCACTGGGGTGGTTACGGCGTGTCGAAGGCGGCACTGGAACGGCTGGTGGCGATCCTTCATCAGGAAACCGACAGTGGCGCATTGCGCGTGCATGCGTTGCTGCCTGCACCGATGCGCACCGCATTGCGGCGGCTGGCGTATTTCGGCGAAGACATCCTGCAGCGTCCGTTGCCTGATGCCACCGCTGACGCCGTCATCTACCTGCTCAGTGCGCAGTCCGCTTCCGCGCGCGGTGCGGTGCTGGATCTGCGTACCGAATGATCGGCGGACCGGCGTTGCCGGTGCGGTACTGACCTTGCGAATGGAGTGGAGATGGAAACGCAGATGACCACGTTGTCGGCGGGAATCATGTTGTTCCTGATCATGGATCCGCTGGGCAACATCCCGTTCTTCCTCAGCCTGCTCAAGCATGTGCCACCGAAACGCCGGCGTCTGGTGATGGTGCGCGAACTGTTGATCGCGCTGGGTGTCCTGCTGGCGTTCCTGTTTGGCGGTCAGCACATCCTGCAGCTGCTGCAGTTGAAGCCTGATTCGATCAGCATCGCCGGCGGCATCGTGCTGTTCCTGATCGGCATCCGCATGGTGTTTCCACCGGCCGATGGCGGCGGCATTTTCGGCAAGCCCGGCGAAGGCGAGCCGTTCATCGTGCCGATGGCGATTCCCGGTGTCGCCGGCCCGTCGGCGATGGC
>JBDTZX010000424.1:0-1574 GCA_040004895.1 Rhodanobacter sp.
GTCAGCGTCACCGAGAACTCGCGCATCAGCATGGTGAAGGCGTTATTGCCGAACAGCATCGGCGCGAACACCGCAATCAGCGACAGGGTGATCGAGATCACCGTGAAACCGATCTCCCTCACACCGGTGAGCGCCGCCGGCAAGGGCGGCGTACCCTGCTCCATGTGCCGCACGATGTTCTCGATCACCACGATCGCATCGTCCACCACGAAGCCGATGCACAGCACCAGCGCGATCAGTGACAGCATGTTGAGCGAATAGCCGAGCGTCCACATCACCACGAACGCGCCGGCCAGCGACAGCGGCACGCTGAGCATGGCGATCAACGTGGGCCGCAGCCGCCGCAGGAACACCAGCATCACCAGCGCGACCATCGCGATGCTGAGCAGCAGCGCCACTTCCACTTCGTGCAGGCCGGATTTGGTGGTTTGCGTGAGATCGAAGATCGGCGTGACCTGCACGTCGGCCGGCAACAGTGCGCGCAGCGCCGGCAGCTTGGAACGGATCGTTTCGGCCACGGCGACCGCATTGGCTTCGGGCCGCTTGCTGATCTGCATGGTCACCGAGCGCTGGCCGTTGAACCAGGCGGCCTGGTATTCGTCCTCCTGCCCGCTGGTGACCTTGGCCACGTCGGACAGGCGCACGGGCACGCCGTTTTTCATGGCGATCAGCAGCTGCGCGAACTGGTCGGCGGTTTGCAGGCTGTCGCTGGCGGTCACCGTCATTTGCGTTCGGCCGTCGCTCAGCGTGCCTTGCGGCGAGGTGACATTGGCGGCGGTCAGCGCATTGCTGACATCGTTGGCGGTGATGCCCTTGGCGGCAAGTGCCACGGTATCCAGCTCGATGCGCACCGCATGTGGCGACGCGCCGAACACCTGCACTCTCGCCACGCCGCTGATCTGCGCCACCGCCGGATTTAGCAGCGTATCGGTGAGATCGAACAGCTTGTCCGGCGGCAGGCTGGTGGAGGTCAGCGATACCAGCAGCACCGGAATCTGCGAGGTGTCGAACTTGAAATATTGCGGTGGGCTCGGCAGTTGCGGCAGATCCGACGCAGCCGCGTTGATCGCCGCCTGCACCTCGCGTGCTGCCGCATCCGTGTCGACGCCGAAGTTGAACATCACCACGATCTGCGCGCTGCCTTCACTGGCGTTGCCGTTCATCTGCTTGACACCGGGGATGCGGCCCATGTGCCGCTCCAGCGGCGCCATCACCGTGTTGGCCATGGTCTGCGCATTGGCACCGGGAAGCGACGCGGCCACGACCACGCCAGGAAATTCCAGCTTCGGCAAAGCGGCCACGCCCAGCAGCAGGTACGCCCATGTGCCCGCGATCAGCAGGCCCAGACCCAGCAGCGACGTGCCCACGGGACGACGGATAAACGGTGCAAAGATATTCAAGTGGCCTCCCTGGCACGCAAGCATAACGGGAGACCATGCGGTGTCGACCACCGCGAGGGACACGAGCACAGGTTGTCGACAGCATGAGTCTCGATCATGCGTGTCTTATGCCCGGAGTCGCGACCCGGCGTATGTGCCTGAAGTCCACACCCTGTCGAAAGGCAGGGCGTGTCC
>JBDTZX010000356.1:0-5209 GCA_040004895.1 Rhodanobacter sp.
ACTATCTGGGCGATCCGGATTTCGTGAAGATGCCGCTGGACATGCTGCTGTCGCCGTTCTACGCCGACGGCCTGCGCCAGAGCATCCTGCCCGACAAGGCCACGCCGTCGTCGATGCTGCCCGCCGCCGAAGCCAAGGATCCTGGAATGCACACCACGCATTTCTCGATCATCGATGCCGACGGCAACATGGCGGCAGTGACAGCCACGGTGAACTACACGATGGGCTCCACCTTCGTGGCCGCCGACACTGGAGTGCTGCTCAACGACGAAATGGACGACTTCGCGCTGGTGCCGAACAAGCCCAATGTCTACGGACTGCTCGGCAGTGAGGCGAACGCGCCGAAAGGCGGCAAACGAATGCTGTCGTCGATGTCGCCCAGCATCGTGATCGGCGCAGATCGCACAGCGGTGATCGGTTCGCCCGGCGGTTCCACCATCATCACCCAGGTGCTGGAAGGCATCCTGCATTTCGTCGATGACGAAAACGCCCAGCAGATCGCCGCGCACAAGCGCTTCCACCACCAGTACATGCCGGACGTGGTGATGGTGGAAGACGGTACCTTCGATGCGGCCACCCGCGAAGCGCTGACCAAGATGGGCTACACGCTGAAGCAGCGTGAATCCTGGGGTTTCATGAACGTGGTGACCTGGGACCGCAAGACCAACAAGCTCGACGCCGCCAGCGATCCGCGGCGTCCGTCGGGCCTGGGCAAGGTGCAATAGGGGCGTGATGCAACTGTTCTCGATCCTTGGCAACTCGCAGCAGCTTGATGGCGGTGCCATGTTTGGCAACGTTCCGAGAGCGTTGTGGTCGCGCTGGATTGCACCGGATGCCGAAAATCGCATTCCGCTGGCCTGCCGCTGCCTGCTGGTGAAGGATCTGGATGGCCGCAACGTGTTGTTCGAAACCGGCATCGGAGCGTTCTTCGAGCCGTCGCTGCGCGAACGCTATGGTGTCGTCGAAGCGCGCCATGTGCTGCTTGATTCGCTGGCCAAGGTGGGTCTGTCGCACGAAGACATCGATGTGGTGGTGCTGTCGCACCTGCACTTCGACCATGCCGGCGGCTTGCTGGCGGCATGGCAGGACGGTGAGTCGCCGCGACTGCTGTTTCCCAACGCACGCTTCGTGGTGGGCGCCGAACACTGGCGCCGCGCCGTCACGCCGCATCCGCGCGACCGGGCCTCGTTCGTACCCGAATTGCAGCCGCTGCTCGAAGCGAGCGGCCGGCTGGAGCGGGTCGATGGTGAGTATTCGCAGACGTTGGGGTCGTCGGTGCGCTTCAGCTTTTCGGACGGCCATACGCCCGGACTGATGCTGGCCGAAGTCGCCGGCGTGGTGTTCTGCGCGGACCTGATTCCGGGCCGCTTCTGGGTGCACCTGCCGATCACCATGGGCTACGATCGCTGCCCGGAGAAGCTGGTCGATGAGAAGCGCCTGTTCCTGGAAGACAAGCTGTCGCGCGACGTGCGGCTGTTCTTCACGCATGATCACGACTGCGCGCTGGCGCGGGTCACACGCGACGAGCGCGGCCGTTTCGGCAGCGCCGATGAGCAGCAAACGCTTTCAGGCATGTTGCCGACGTTCACGACGGGAGCCGCCGGATGAGGCTGGGCAGGGAGACTTCGATGCGCGGCCTGGCAGGTAATATCGTCGGTGCGCTGCTGGTGCTTGCCGGCGTCGTGCTGGTGGCAGTGACCGCGCGCGGGCTGTCCAGCTATCGCGCCGCCGCCGGCCGGCACGGCGGTGAATTGATCGAGCTTGGCGCCGACGACGCGCCGCAGCCCGGTCAGCATGGTTTCATGGCACGGATCACCGGCACGCCCCGCGTGGTCGAAGCGCCACACGATTCGGAATTCAATCTGCGCGCGGACACGCCGTTGCTGGTGCGTCACGTGGAGATGTTCCAGTGGCGTGAGATCCGCATCGGCGCGGATGTGCACTACGAGCTGGACTGGGAGGAGCAGCCGCTCGATGCCAGTCGTTTCAGGAATCCGGTCGGGCACACCAACCCGGGCAGTTTTCCGATCGGCGGCAAGTCGTTCGAAGCCGGGCTGGTGCAGATCGGCGGTTTCAGGCTGTCTTCGGTGCTGCTGCATGCGCTGCCAAGTTCGGTGCGCGTTGCGCCGGATCTGAAATCGCTACCGACGAATCTGGCGGCGAGTTTCAGCGAGTCGGATGGCTACCTGACCACCAGCGCGCATCCAGCGGATCCGCGTCTGGGCGATCTGCGCGTGAGTTGGGACGAGGTTCCGTTGCAGCTCACGACCATCGTCGCGCGCATCGACGGTGACCGGCTCGTTGCGGCATCCGATGCTGCCGACGGCAAGGGATACGACGTGGAAGTCGGCAGCGTGTCGCTGCTCGACATGTTTCCGGACCTGCCGGTGCCACCGGATTGGGTGCTGGCCCGGCAGGTGCTGGCGGTGCTGCTTGCTGCGCTCGGCGCGCTGCTGCTGTTTGAGATCAACAGCGAGCGGCGCGATCCGCTGCTGGCACTGGGCGCGGGTGCGCTGGTGGTGGGCGCGGTGGCGAGCGTGATGTGGCTGGGCAACGATGGACGCATCGCCGCGGCCTGGCTGGCGATCACCCTGCTGGGGATGGCGATCGCGATCTGGCGGGTTCGTCGCCAGGCGCCGCGGCTGCCGGGGCGCTGATCCGGCGAGCCGCTACCCGTGAACGGACGGCGGGTTGGTGTGTTCGATGAACCAGAGTCCGGCAAACAGTTTCGGATCGATCGAATAGCCTTCCGCGGCACGCGCGAACAGCCACGCGCCGGCTTCGTTGCGTGGTACTTCGTGCACCACGATGTTCTCGGTTTCGTCACCGCCGCCGGGGCCGACTTTTTCGAGATCCCAGGCGCGCACGAACGTGATCATTTCCGTGCTCATGCCCGACGACGACGGGCCGCGGTGGACGAACTCGACCCGCTGGCAGCGGTAGCCGGTTTCTTCCTCGAGTTCGCGCTGCGCCGCGAGCAGCGCACTTTCGTCGGCCAGCTCCGCCACGTCGCCGACCAGTCCCGCCGGCATCTCGATGGTGTTCTGCAGGATCGACACGCGGTATTGCTCGACGAACAACACTGTGTCTTGCGGTGTCACCGCCAGAATGATCACCGCGCCACCGGGATTGTTGCGCTCGGCGTACTCCCAGCGGCCGCGCTTGCGCAGGGTCAGCCACTTCCCTTCGTAAAGTGTCTCCACCGGAGCCGCGGCGTCGGCGGGAATGCGGTTTGCGGAATTGTTCATCGGACACCACGTCAGGAAGCAAGCCGGCATGTTGAACCGTCCGGCTCGCGGCAACAACCGCGAGTGCACGAGGGCACTCAGCGCAGAAGCGCGCGCAGGCGGCTGCGGGTGAACGCACCGAAACGCAGCTGCTCGCACAACGCGTCCAACTGCTCCGTTTCACGCGGCTGGCGCAACAGCATCTCCAGCGTGGTGGCGCAGGGCGCATCCAGTGCAATCCGGGTCAGTCGGCGATACATGCGCGCCTGCTCGGCATGCTCGCGCAACCGGATCGCGCAGGTCGCCGCGCCGCGCAGACGCAGAAAGCCCACTTCATCGATGCGATCGAGCAGTGTGTCGAGGCTGCCGAAGTGACTGAGCAGCGCGGCGGCGGTTTTCGCGCCGATCCCGGGCACGCCGGGAATATTGTCCACGGCATCCCCGCACAGCGCGAGATAATCGGCCACCTGATGCGGGTGCACGCCCAGCCGCTCGTGCACGCCGGCCGGGCCCCAGCGGGTATTGCGCGCATAGTCCCACTGCTCGTCATGTTCACCCAGCAGCTGGCCGAAGTCCTTGTCGGCGGAGACGATCACGCTGCGCCAGCCGAGCGCACGCAGGCTCCACACGGTGCTGCCGATCAGGTCATCGGCCTCGAAGCTGTGATCGATCATCAGGTGGATGCCGAGTGCCTCGGTGATTGCGCGACACTGCACGAACTGGCGCTCCAGCGCCGGTGGAGGCAACTCGCGATTGGCCTTGTAGGCCGGGTAGATCGAGTTGCGGAACGAGCTGGTCAACGAAGCGTCGAATGCCACCGCAATGTGTTCGGGCTGCGCGCGCTCGAGCAGTTCGCACAGGAAACGGGTGAAGCCGTGCACGGCGTTGATCGGCTGGTCGTCCGCGTCGAAGAACTCGTCCGGCATCGAATGCCAGGCGCGGAAGACATACAGGCTGCCGTCGACCAGATGGACGGCTGGCCGTCCATTTGCCGATGCCGTCACGGCGTCCATGTGCTGAGCAGGTCGCCCAGCGCGGGACGGTCGCGATCGGGCACTTCGATCAGCGGCGTGCCCAGGTGCACGAAACCGACTACTTGCTCGTTGCCGGCGAGGCCGAGGATCGCCGCAGCTTCGCGGTCATACGCCGCCCAGCCGGTGAGCCACTGCGCGCCCAGACCCAGCGCATATGCACCAAGCAGAAGGTTGTGCGCGACGCAACCGGCGCTCAGCGTCTGCTCGATCGGCGGAACCTTGCTGTGCGTGTCGATGCAGGCCACCACCACCAGCAGCAGCGGTGCGAACGTGTAGCGCAGGCGTTCCTTCTCGCGTTTTGATTCGGACAGCTCCGGCTGATTGCGGATCGCCAGCGCAGCCAGTCGTTCACCGAAACACCGTTTCGCATCGCCCTGCAGACGGATCAGCCGAAAGGGCACCAGCTTGCCGTGATCGGGCACGCGAATCGCCGCCTCCAGCAGCGTCTGCAGGGTGGCTTCGTCCGGCGCCGGCTCACCGAGCTGGCGGGAGGGAACCGAATGGCGCTGCTGGAGCAGGGACAGGGCGTCGAACATGGAAAGACTCATGGATCCGGAACGACCATGCTAGCGGTCGCGCACCCGTCGCGCGAATCGTCACGCCCGCAATGGCAGCTTGAACGAGCCGGGCAACAGTTCCGCCACGCTGGAGCGCCGCGTTTCGCCGTGCAGGTTGGCGAGCAGCACCGGCATGTCGGCATCGCACAGTTCCGACATCACCTGGCGGCAGGCACCGCAGGGAGTGATGGGTTCGGGACAGTCGCCGATCACCGCCACGGCGGCGAAATCACCAGGCTGGCAACCGGCAGCGATGGCACTGAACAACGCGGTGCGCTCGGCGCAGTTGCACAGTCCGTAGGAGGCGTTCTCCACGTTGCAGCCGCTGAACCGGCGACCGTCGCGGGTAAGCAGGGCGGCGCCGACCAGAAAATGCGAATACGGTGCATAG
>JBDTZX010000319.1:0-5206 GCA_040004895.1 Rhodanobacter sp.
CTCATCGGAAAGTACACGGCGTCGTACGACTTGCGGGTGTTCTGCGTATACACATTGGGCCGCAGCACATCCTCCACCACGCCGACCACGGTGTAGTAATACGGCTTGGAATAAATCGTCTTGCCCAGTGCCACCTGCCCCGGCCAGAAATTCTCCGCGGCCGAGTGCGTCATCACCACCACATGGGTCTCGGGCAGCGGCGCGGTGTCGAACTTGCTGTCGGCAAGTTCGTCCGCATTGAAGAAGCGTCCTTGCAACATGTGCAATCCAAGCGCCTTGTCACCGCCTTCGCCGATGAAATACAGCGACACATTGATGTTCTTCTGGTTGGCGATGACCGAATCGGGATTCACGCCGAAACTCCAGCCCCAGTTGTTGGTGCTGAGCGGCAGGCTGCTGGTGACGGCGGCTTGCTGCACTCCGGCGATGCCGCGCAACGCGGCAAGATTGCGCGGGATGTCGCTGCCAGCCAGCTTGTCGTCGGTGCCGCGCAAAGTGACTGTCACCAGCCCCTGTTCGTCGATCGCGCTGGGCAGATGGATATCGCTCACCCGCTGGCTGATCATGAACACCGCGTTGCACAACACGGCGCAGGCCAGCGCGATCTCCAGCATGATCAACGAGGCTGGAATCAGATGCTTGCGCATGCTGGCGAAAATCGGACGAATTTCCATGATCATCTCAGGCCGCCTTCAGTTGGGGTGCCGGTGCCAGCACGCACGCTCGCCACGCGGGCAGGATGCCGGCGATCAGGCTGGCGACCACGGCCACCGCAAAGGTGAAAAAGAACATCCCTGCATCCAGATGCGCGAGGCTGGCGTATTCCGCCGGCTGGTGACGGATGCCGAACAATCCCAGTTCGGCGAACAGCAGTCCGAACACGCCGCCGGCCAGGCCGACGATGACGGCCTCGACCATGAACTGGGCGAAGATCTCACCCCGTGTCGCGCCGAGCGCACGGCGCACGCCGATCTCGCGCGAGCGGCGCAGACACTTGGCCAGCAGCAGGCCTACCGTATTCACCACGCAAATCAGCAGGAAGCCGAACGCAAGCCCGGCCTGCAGTCGCACGTCGTCGGGCACCACCTGTTCCTGGCGTAGCCAGCCCATCAGGTCCAGCAGCGACGTCTCGGGACGCTGGAAACGGCCAAGTGAAACCTGCTGACGCGCATAGCCCGAGAGAAAGTCCTTGTAGCTGGCGACGGCAGCATCGCCATCGAGTTCAACCCACAGGCCCAGCCACATGCATGGCGCCGTCTCCAGGTGTTTGACGTCCACTACCGCCGCGTAGCACTCGAGATCCTGCGGCCCCATGTCGATCGCGCGTGCGGTCAGCAGCGGAAGAAACACGGCATCACCATCGCCGTAATTGCGACCACCCAGGTCCTGCGCGTAAAAGCGCGGCTGCGGCGCCCATGGCTTGAGCACCCCAACGATGCGGAAGTCGTGGTCGTTGAGCCGAATGATCTTGCCCACGCTGTTGGCACCCGCGAACAATTTGTCATTGAGCACACTGGCGATCACCACCAGCTGCGCGCGGCTTTCGTCGTCGGTCGCCGTCCAGCCACTGCCGTACTGGAACGGCACATCGAACATCGCGAAAAAGTCTGCAGTGGTGGTCACCGTATCGCTGAAAAACGGATGGCCGTTTGCCTGTCGCGGCATGATCTTGGCCTGCCCCAAAGCCACCACGGCCTGTCGTGCGCCCTTGCGCGCATGCAACAGGTTCATTGCATCCGGATAGGTCATCGTCGGCGGTGGCTTGGTCTCACCCGCGATGTAGCCTTCCTTGGGTGTCGGATCGATCTGCGGATAGAACAACTGCGAACTCTTCTGCGGCAATGGATCGCCTGACAGCAGCCGCAGCACGGTCAGCGTGGTGATCGTCGCGCCGATGCCCAGCGCGAGCGCCAGGATCATCAGCGTCGTCAGAACCTTGTTGCGCTTGAGACTGCGTAGCGCGAGGTCGAGGTAGTAGCCGAACATTTCCACGTACTCCGTTGGTTATCCTCCCTGTCAGCAGGGAGGATTGGTCGTCGTTTCCCCTCCCCCTGTTCACAGGGGGAGGTTGGGAGGGGGTGCTCTTGCTTCATGCCAAGAGCGTTACCCCTCCCCAGCCCTCCCCTGCAAGCAGGGGAGGGAGTAAAGCTTCACCCTCCATAGGAAGCGTTGATCGTCGTTTCCCCTCCCCCTGCTCACAGGGGGAGGGTGGGAGGGGGTGCTCTTGCTTCATGCCAAGAGCGTTACCCCTCCCCAGCCCTCCCCTGCCAGCAGGGAAAGGAGTAAAGCGTCACCCTCCCTGTCGCTAGGGAGGGAGTAATAGTCAGTTACACCGATCGCGTCGCCACCACTGGCGGCACTGCTGCTGCACGCAGCGCCGGGCCCAGCACTGCGATCTGCCCGATCAACCACAGCGCGATCGCGCCCACCGGAAAATAGGCAGCCGGCAGTCGCGGCAATTCGTAATGCAGCATCAGGAACAGGTTGATGCCGTAGGCCAACACCATGCCGAGCGCGATGCCGATGGTCGTCAGCAGGAAATTCTCAGTCTGGAAGTAGTGCAGGATGTTGCCGCGGGTGGCGCCGAGCGCGCGGCGCACACCGATGGTGCGGCGGCGCTGCGCAACCCAGAAACTGGCCAGGCCCACGATGCCGAGCGCGGTGACAATCAGCAGTGCAGCGATCACGCCTATCAGCATGCCGACCATCGCACGGTCGTTGGCGAAGAACTCGCGGCGCGCCTGGTCATAAGTACGCTTTTTCAATACCACGCGGTTGGGATTGAGTTGCTTGAGCTTGGCCACGGCTGCTTTCAGCACCGCCTCGCGATCCTGTGGCGCACAGCGGATCACGTAGCTCGCACCATCGGCCGAGGTCATGCGGATCGGCCAATACGTGCTGTACTGCGCGCCCTGCTGCAGGTTGTTTTGGCGCGCCAGAACGGCGATCACACCGATCACGCGGAAGGGAATGCCGCCATCCGTGTAGAGCGTCTTGCCCAACGCTTGCTGACCGGGCCACAACCGCTCGGCAATAGCCTGGGTGATGATCATGACCTGCGGCAGGCCCTTCAGCTCTCCACGGTTCAAGGCGGCTACGGCCGTGTCGAAATCGACGTACTCGCCGGGCTCGAAATTGCGTCCGGCCACCAGGCGCACGCCCAGGGTCGGCAACAGGTTCTGGCCGAGATACTGAGCTGCATCAAGCGTGTTCTGCTGTTGATGAGGATTCAGGTCGATGCCGGTGTTGGACGAGCCATCGAGTGAGAACGGCAAGTAGCGATCCAGCCACACCTGCGTGACGCCGGGAATCTGTTGCAGCGCGGCCACATCGGTCTGCGTCTGCGCCTTGCCATCGGGAGATTTGCCGATGTGTCCCAACTGGATCTGCAGGAGTTGGTGCTCGGCAATACCGCTGGGCATGTCCATGTGCTGCAACCGCTGGCCGATCAGGAACACCGCGTTGCAGACGATGGCGCAGGACAGCGCGATCTCCAGGATCAGCAGCCATGCGGTGAGCTTGTGCCGGCGCAGAGTGGAAAGAATCGGCTGAATTTCCATGTCAATTACTCTTCAATTGCAGGGCCGGCGCAATCTGGCAGGCACGCCAGGCTGGCAGCAGACCGGCCAGCAGGCTGGCCCCGAGCGCAAGGAAAAAGGTGGCCAGCAGCATTGCCGGGTCCAGATGCGCCAGCGGCGCATACTCCGCCGGCTGCCGGCGCACCAGCCACAGTCCGATCCAGGCCAGCAGCAGACCACCGATGCCCCCGGCAAGACCGACCACAGCTGACTCCACCAGCAGCTGCGCGAACAGCGAGCGTTTCGATGCGCCCAGCGCGCGGCGTACGCCCAGTTCGCCGGCGCGGCGCATGAACTTGGCCAACATCAGGCCCACCGTATTGACCAGGCACACCAGCAAAAAGCCGAATGCCAGCCAGGTCTGCAGGCGCACGTCGTCCGGTACCACCTGGTTGTAGTCCAGCCATTGCATGACATCGCGCAGTTGCACATTCGGCGGTCGCTGGAAACGACCCAGCGCCTTTTGCTGCACCGAGTAGTTGACGAGGAACGTCTTGTAGGCTGCTGCCTTGGCTGGCGAATCCAGCTGCACCCAGAACTGCAGCCACGCGCAGCGCGAAGCGTGATCCGGATTGATGCCGGTACCGCCCTTGCCCCAACAGTCAATGCTGCCGTCGTGGTTCAAACCCACGTCCTGCGAGGTGGACAGCGGCACGTAGACACCCTCGTTTTCGTCATAACTCTTGCGCAGGAGATCGTAGAACTGCGGATTGGGATGCCAGTCGCCCAGCACGCCGACGACTCGGAACGCGGCGCCGGACAGGCGCAGCGTCTGGCCCGTGCTGTCCTTGCCGCCGAACAGCTTGTCGTTGAGCGCTGCACTGATCACGACCACGCGCGCACGCGCTTCGTCATCCGACGCATGCCACGCGTCGCCGTATTCAAACGGCACGCCGAACATCGGAAAGAAATCGGCAGTCGTGAAGCGCGTCGCGTCGAAGAACGGATCGAGCATCGTGTTGTCCGGCTGTACCGCCACCAGGCCGCCGGTCATCAGCGCCTGATGATCCGCGCGTTTGGCGCCCAGCAGATTCATGCCGTCGATCCAGCTCATCTGATACATCGGGCGCGTCTTGCCAGCCAGATATCCACTCATGTCGCGCGGATCGACTTGCGGGTAATACAGGGTGCTGCTGCGCCCCGGCACCGGATCACCCGACAACACATGCAGCACAGTCAGCGTGGTCATGCTGGCGCCGATGCCCAGCGCGATCGCCATGATCATCAGCGTGGTCAGCATCTTGTTGCGCTTGAGGCTGCGCAGCGCGAGGTCGAGGTAGTAGCTGAACATTTGCACGTACTCCGTTGGTTCCCCTCCCCTGCTTGCAGAGAAGGTTGTCGCCCTTTCCCCTCCCCCTGATCACAGGGGGAGGCTGGGAGGGGGTTGCTCTTGCTTCAGGCCAAGAGCGTTACCTCTCCCCAACCCTCCCCTGCAAGCAGGGGAGGGAGCAAAGCATCACCCTGCACGCACGCGAGAGGGAAGAAAGCGTCACCCTCCACGCACGCCGGCAGGGAGCAGAACGTCACACTCCCCGCGTCGCCACGACTGGCGGCACGTGAGATGCGCGCAGCGCGGGCGCCATCACGGCCGCCTGTCCCAGCAGCAGCAGAATCAACGCGCCCAGTCC
>JBDTZX010000450.1:0-1564 GCA_040004895.1 Rhodanobacter sp.
TCACCGGCTTCGACACGCACATCCCGCTGTTCCGCCTGGAAATGAAATACCTGCCGAGCGTGGAGCGCGTCGTTGACGCGGCGAAGCGTACGCTGGCGGCAAGCTGACACTCTTTACTCCTCCCCCTGCTGGCAGGGGGAGGTTGGGAAGGGGTAGCTCTTGATCTGGGCCGTAACGCCAAGAGCACCCCACCCCAGCCCTCCCCTGCGATGCAGGGGAGGGAGCCAAACTCAAATCACTCTGGAAATCCGCTCATGGCTGATATCAAGACGTTCTACCTCCCCGACCTCGGCGAAGGCCTGCCCGACGCAACCGTGGTCGAGTGGCACGTGAAGGTGGGCGACACCATCAAGCTCGACGCGCCGCTGTGCTCGATGGAAACCGCCAAGGCGATCGTCGACGTGCCCTCGCCCTACACCGGCAAGGTCACCAGGCTGCATGGCGCACCCGGCGACATCATCGAGACCGGTGCTGCGCTGGCCGACTTCGAGCCCGACCCGAACGCCAAGCAGCGTGCCGAGTCGCAGGACACCGGCCACCAGCACGGCCCGAAGAAGAGTGTCGGCAGCCCGGCCGCCGACGACAGCCGCAAGGTGGTTGTTTCCGACGAGGGTGGCGAAGTCGAAACCGGTGGCAAGGATCGCGAAGACGAAGGCACCGTGGTCGGTGCAATGGTCAGCGGTAACACCGTGCACGTCGAACAGGCTGCCAGCATCGGCGGTGTGAAAGCCGTGCCCGCCGTGCGTGCGCTGGCGAAGAAGCTCAAGGTCGACCTGAGCCGTGTAAGTCCGAGCGGCGCCGATGGCGTGGTCACCATGAAGGACGTCAAGGAAGCCGCTGCCAATGGTTCGGCTGCGCTCGGCGCCGCTACCGCACGCTCCGCACCGGCATCCGCCGGCCGTCATCTGGCGCCGGAATTGCCGCAGCCCGAGCCACAGCGTTCGCCGACCTCACTCGCCGGCAAGCCGGTGCGCACCGCGTCGCCATCGCAGCAGGCCAGCGGTCAGCCGGAACAGTTGAAGGGCGTACGCCGCAACATGGCCCGCGTGATGGCCGACGCCCACGCCCAGGTCGTGCCGACCACGCTGGTCGATGACGCCGACCTGCATGCATGGATCGGCAAGCAGGACATCACCGCGCGACTGATCCGCGCGATCGTGTTCGCCTGCAAGACGGTGCCGGGATTGAACGCCTGGTTCGATGGCAAGAACCTCACCCGCACTCTGCACCCGCATGTCGACATCGGCATCGCCGTCGACACCGACGACGGCCTGTTCGTGCCCGCATTGCGCAACGCCGACGTGCTCGACGGCGCCGGCATCCGCGCGGCGATCAAGCGTCTGCGCACCCAGGTGGAGGATCGCTCGATTCCCGCATCGGAACTCTCCGGCTACACCATCAGCCTGTCCAACTTCGGCATGTTCGCCGGCCGCTACGCCACACCCGTGGTGGTGCCGCCCACCGTCGCCATCGTTGGGGCTGGCAAGCTGAGCCACGATGTGGTGGCGGTGATCGGCGGCATCGAAGTGCATCGGCGCATGCCGCTGTCGCTGACCTTCGACCA
>JBDTZX010000038.1:0-5178 GCA_040004895.1 Rhodanobacter sp.
TGATTGCACCGCGACACGATGGCATCGATGGCCCCAATGTGCTGCAACCGCTGGGCTCGCTGAACTCGGTGGACGATGCCTGGCTGGCCGATGGCCGCGAAGCATGTCCGCATTTCGCCGAATTGCCGCAGCCGCGGGTCGGGGTGCTGCTTGGCGGGCCGCGTCGGGGCATTGTCCTTGATGCCGACTACGCGCAGCAGCTGGTCACGCGCCTGCTGGAACGCCAGCGTCGCGAAGGTGGCAGCCTGCTCGTGCTGGGGTCAAGCCGCACCTCGAGTGAGCTGATCGGGGTTTTCCGGCGCGCGCTCAAGGGTGTGCCAGGGCTGATCTGGGCCGGTCGCGACGATGGACGCAATCCGTATCCTGGCGTACTCGGCTGGGCGGACCGGCTCGTGGTCACCCCCGATTCGGTGAACATGCTCAGCGAGGCATGTGCGGTCGGCTGTCCGGTGCAGACCTTCGTGATCGCACCGCTGCCGGCGAAGATCGAGCGATTTCATCGCGCGCTGCGGAATGCCGGCCTGCTGCACGATCTCGATCGCGATGCATCCGCGCCGTCCGGGCCGCTGCGTGAAACCGCAACCATCGCCGCCGAACTCCGCTCGCGCATCCAGCTGCAGCAGGCGAAGCAAGCGTCAGGATGAAAGATGATGCGAGCTGTTCAGCCGAACGCAAAACCCAGAACCCGGGTGACATCGCGCACGCTGACCGTCAACTGCTCCAGTTCCGCGTCGTGCGGAGCCAGCCGCGAACGCAGATCGAGTGTGCAGGCGAGCGAGCGCCGCAGCAGGTCGGCATGCGCCACGCTGAGGATGGCTGCCTGATGGGCATCGAGCAGATCTGCTGTGCGACAGGCTTCGATCAGATGCGCATTGGCGGTGACGCGTAGCAATTCGCTGTGTGTGGCGGCATGCGCCAGGACCAGTCCCTGCAGGGCGAACTCGATGTCGAGCAAGCCGCCGTGGCCCTGCTTCAGATCGAACAGGCGTGCATCGGAGCGATCGCGTTCGGTGCGCCAGCGCTGGCGCATGCTGCTTACTTCATCCAGCACCGCGATCCGATCCCGCGGCACCGCGAGAATCCCGCGACGGACCTCGGCCAGTTCGAGGTTGAGCGCTGCATCACCCGCCACCGTGCGCGCGCGCAGCAACGCCTGGTGTTCCCACGTCCATGCGCGGCTTTTCTGGTACGCCGCAAAGGAATCGAGGCTGCTGACCAGCAGGCCTTTCGAGCCATCAGGGCGTAGCCGTGCATCGACTTCGTACAGCCGGCCGCCGCGGGTCAGCACGGTAAGCCAGTTCATCGCGCGTTGCGCCAGTCGCTGATACCAGCGCGCGCCTTCGAGCGGACGGGTGCCATCGCTCAACATCTGTGCGCGTCGGCCGTCGTAGACGAACACCAGATCCAGGTCCGAGGCGAAGCCAAGCTCTTCGCCGCCCAGGCTGCCGTACCCGAGCACGGAGAACCCGGAGCCTTCGCCGGGCAACCGGCCGTGCTGCGCAACCAGTTCGCGTTCGGCCATGGCGAGCACGGCGCCCACCACCGATTCGGCCAGCGCCGCAAGCCGGCGCGAGGTGGCGACCGCGTCGGCTCGACCGTCGTTGAACGCCAGGCCAAGACGGAACGCGGTGGATGCCTTGAACTCGTTGATCCGCTCAAGTTCGGCCTCGGCTTCGCGCTCGTCCAGGGTGCCCAGCACACGGGCAATTTCGGCAGCAATGTCGGCACGTTTGAACGGCAATTGATCGATGCGAGGATCAAGCACGTCATCCAGCAACAGCGGCTGCGCGATGACGCGCTCGGCCAGAAATGCGCTGTCGCCAAACAAGCGCACCAGTCGCTTGCGCGCGGCGGGCTGCTCGTCCAGCAACGCCAGATACGACGAGCGTCGGGCCACCGTCTGCATCAGCCGGCACAGCCGCAGCAGACAGGAGATCGGCGCGATGCCGTCGCGCGCGGCACTGAGCAGTTGTGGCATCAGATGGTCCAGCCGCTCGCGCGAACGCACCGACATCGCGCGCACCGCTGCGGCCATCGGCAGCTTGATCAGGGCATCCAGCAACTCTGCAGCAGGCACGAAACCGGCTGCTTCCAGCGTGACTGCGTCGAGCGATTCGTCGCAGGCACGTTGCCACAGCACCATGTCGGCAGCTGGCACGCTGGCCGCGCGACCGCCCTGCGGCATCAGCACCGCAGCGAATTCCTCACTGACGACCGCACGATGACGAGCCAGTGCGGAATTCAGCGTGTCCCAGTCCGGATAATCGAGACTCAGCGCGATGCGCTCGCGACTCAGCGCGTCTTCGGGAATGTCGTGTGTCTGTGCATCGCGCAGCATCTGCACGCGGTTTTCCACCCGGCGCAGCAGGAAATAGGCCTCACGCAGCATCCGCACACGCACCGACGCGATGTGGCCGCGCGCCTCGCATGCCGTCAGCGCCGGCAACAAGCCGCGCACACGCAGGCTCGGTTCGCGACCGCCGCGAATCAGCTGGGTCAGCTGCACGATGAATTCGATCTCGCGGATACCGCCGGGGCCGAGCTTCAGGTTGTCGGCCAGATCCTTGCGCGCGACCTCCGCATCGATCAGCGCCTTCATTTCGCGCAGGCCGGCGAAAGCGGTGTAATCCAGGTACTTGCGATAGACGAACGGCCGCAGCATCTCCTGCAGCTGCTTGCCGGCGAGCCGATCGCCGGCCACCGGGCGCGCCTTGATCCAGGCGTAGCGTTCCCAGTCACGGCCTTCGTTCTGGTAGTACTGCTCCATCGCCGCGAACGACAGCGCCAGCCGGCCGGAGTTGCCGAATGGGCGCAGGCGCAGATCGACGCGCGCGCAGATGCCATCCATGGTTGTCTCGTTCAGCAACCGCACCAGCTGGCGACCGAGGCGGATGAAATACTCGCTGTTGTCGAGCGGTCGCGGGCCGTCGCTGTGCCCGGCCTGCGGGTACGCCAGCACCAGGTCGATGTCGGAGGAGAAATTGAGTTCGCTGCCACCGAGCTTGCCGAACCCGATCACCAGCAGCCGCTGCAATTCACCATCGTGCGAGCGACTGTGTCCATAGCGTGCAGCCAGCGCGCGTTCGGACCAGCCAAGCGAAACATCAAGCAGTGACTCGTACAGCACGCTGGTGGCAGACAACGTTTCAGGCAACTCGTCCAGCCCGTTGACGTCGCGAAACACCAGCCGCAATGCCTCGGCATGACGAAAGCGGCGCAGCGCCGTCATGCATGCCGCCTCGTCGTCCGGCAGCTTCAACGCATCGATGCGTGCACTGGCATCGCTGCCGGAACGCAGCCGCTCCAATCCCTGCGGCGAAAGCAGGTGCGGTTGGCGACCCCAGACGTCGAACGCGAAATCGCTGGCCAGCAGGGTGCGCCGGATTCGCTCGGCAACACCGGCGTCGTCATGCAGCGGGACGCCGGCCATGCGGCAGCGTGCGGCGAGGTCGGCGTAGCGGTCGTCGATCAACGCGCGCAGCGCGGGAGATTCATGAGCGGACATCGGCTCATTGTGCCGCAGAGTGGGCCGGCTGCCGACTTGGTATATCGGTTGCCGATGGTCTGGTGCACGGATGGGACCCTGATGCGTTGAACAGGGTCCGGACGGGCCGAAGCAGCCCACCTTTTGCCTACACTGGGTTCATCTGCCCCAGATTACATTTCCGTCTCCGTACCGTGACAGCAATCGCAGGACTGCCATGCCCCTGACTTCCACGAGTTCACCCGGCTGGCGCAGCCTGGCATCGCGCGTGACGCTGGTGCTGGTCCTGGCACTGGCATTCGTTCTGCTGACCGGCGTGGTCGATGGTGGGGTGGGAGTCGTTCCGGCGCGGCTGCTGGATCAAGCGCGCTTTCCCTTGGCCAACGCATGGCCTGGCCTGCTGCTGGCGTGCTTGCTGCTGGCGTGTACTCGCCGCGTGCTGCTGTCGTTCGGTCTGGCGTTTCTGCTGCAGGGACTGCTTTACAGCGTCAACGTGCTGAAGGTGGCCAACCTCGGCACGCCGTTGCTGCCGGATGATTTCCGCATGGTCGGGCAGTTGCGCAAGGGCGGAGCGCATCTGCTGGGTGGCTATCTCCCGCACAGTCCGTGGCCTTACCTCGGACTGCTGGTCGGCGTGGGGCTGATCGTCGCGATGTGGCGCTTCGAGCCGCCACTTTTCGCCCGACGTACTGGCGGCAAGCGGTGGATCGCTGGCGGTGTGGTGGCAGCATTGCTTGTCAGCATGCTGGTCGGAATTTCTGGCTGGGGCAGGATCTACAACGCCAGAGTGCTTTGGCTGGAACCCTGGTCCGCTACGTCCACGGCCACTCATTCGGGGCTGATCAGTTCGTTGATGATGTTCCACCTGCAGTATGGCCACGGCAAGCGCAAGCCGGATCGCGCTGCGGCCACCCAGTTGATCGACCAGTCCGCTGCCTCGTTGCGACAGTCGATGATCGCGTCGGCGGCCACCGCCGAACTGCCCGATATCGTGGTGATCCAGAGCGAATCATTTTTCGATCCAAGCATCATGCACGGCTACGAGCAAAGCCATTTCGCACCGAACCTGAGCCGGCTCGCCATGCATGGCATCAGTGGCCGGCTGCACGTTCCGACCTTCGGCGGCGGCACCATCCGTACCGAATTCGAAGTGCTGACCGGATTGTCGCTGCGCTACTTCGACAACCTGCAGTTTCCCTATCTGCAGATGAGTCACAAGGCGGTGCCGAGCCTGGTGCGCACGCTGAAGGCGCACGGTTACGACACGATGGCACTGCACGGCAACGATCCGGCCTTCTGGAACCGCACCACCGCCTTCAAGGCACTCGGCTTCGACCGCTTCGTCTCGCAGTCATCGTTTCCCGCCGACGCGGCGAAGGACGGCATGTACATGTCCGACAGCGCGATGACCGACGAGCTGATGAAGCAGCTGAAGGACACCGGACCACCGCAATTCATCTTCGCCATCAGCATTGAAGCCCACGGCCCCTACGATGTCGAACCGGCAAATGCCGCCGAACGCGACGCGATACCCGTACCGGACGGCATCACCGGCAAGGACAAGAAGGAACTGCAGACCTATCTCTATCATCTGCAGCACGCGGACGCCCAGCTGGGGCGGCTCGCGCAGTGGCTGGCACAGCGCAAGCGGCCGAGCCTGATCCTGTTCTATGGCGACCACCTGCCGGCGCTCA
>JBDTZX010000165.1:0-1560 GCA_040004895.1 Rhodanobacter sp.
CGGGTGATGGCTCTGCCACAGTCGCGCATTCTCTCATCGCCGAGGCGGCCGCGTCGCGGTGGCACGTTCGAGCCATCGTTGCGGGCAACCTCTGGCGGTGTGCATAGACCATGCGTCACTTCCGGCAATTCCGGCCCGGCACTACGATGAAACGCACAAGCATGCCGATCTGCGCAGCCCGCGTCCGTGGCATGGGAGACGGAACATGCAGACATTTGCCACAACGCAACGGTCCTTGGACAGGCCAGCGGCGCCCCGGGCGGTAGCATCAGGGCTATCCGGTAACCCGCCGCTGCACGCGGGAAACGCCGGCAAGGCATCGGCTGCCGATGCCACGGCGGGTTTCGCTCACGACTTCAGCCGGATTCCGGCGATCGCGACGATGGGTCCCGGCGATGGCTCACGGAAACACGTCGTCGCGCATGCCTACCCGTTTTCCGCATCCGTCCGACTGGCTGGTCCGGCATGGCAGAACGATGCGTCGAGCGTCAGCGAACGCAAGCCGGCCAGCCGTTCCGCTCCATCGACCATGGCGACGGCTGTCCTGACGGAATCACAGCACAGGCCCGCGGAAGGCGAAATCGTTCGCTATCCCGACGACGGACTTGCGCAGATCGCATTGCCGCAACAGCGGGATACGATCGCAGGTACGCTCGACTACATCGGCAGCATCACCCGGCAGGATCCGCCGCCCGACGCAGGCGACTTCGGTACGACGCGTCCCTACTTCACCATGACCGACCGGGCGGCCACCCAGGCGCAGGGTGTCTTCACCGTTGCCGGCAAGGTCAACGCCAAGGTCACCTTCCAGGTGGGCAGCGGCGGCCGCGCCGACATCGCCTCCGCGACCGATCCCGCCATCACCCAGTCCAACTATCCGAAAGTGGTCAGCGACCTGACTCCGGTGACGGCAGCCAGCTCCTCGCTGATGAAGAACCAGCCGCCGCGGACGACCTTCTGGGCCGAGGATCTCACCATCAGGCACGAGCGTTTCCATGCCGCCGAGGACGTGAGCTTCGGCCAGTCCGGCACCGCGGCGGCGCAGACCTGGCTCCATGCGCAGACAGCGCGCAGCTACGATGAAATCGGAGCCCTGTTCGCTCCGGCGCTGCAGAAAGTGGTTGCCCACGTGGATGCGGCGATGGCGCCGCCGGGACGCGAGGAACGTGCATACGCCGATGGTGCGGCGGACTATCGCGCACGCGCGCAGGCGATCAAGAGCAAGGGCGACGCCAGCGCCTATGTACCTGCGCCGCCCACACCACCGCAAACTGTCTCGCCGATGCCCGTCCCGACTGTGCCGACCCCGGCCCCGCAGACGCCCGGCAAGTAAGCCGCATGCGGTCAGGCCAACCCGACCACGACACATCGACCAGCCAAACCCGACGTCGGATCCGCCACTGACCGGGCGACCGTCGGTCGGGTGTTTTGGCAGCCCTGTCGCGGCCCCGTACAATCACCGGTTTCCCCCACGACCACGTGCGCGCCTTGCGCGACACCGAGCCCAATCCCGATGGAAAAGAGTTTCGAACCCGCCCAGATCGAGTCGAAGTGGTACGC
>JBDTZX010000127.1:0-1548 GCA_040004895.1 Rhodanobacter sp.
TCGCTGGCGCTTTCCACCGCCATGCCGGTGAGGTGCGGCAGCGCGCTCTTCTGGGTTTCCTCGACGTAACCGAGCAGGCAGCCGGCCGCCGCGATCGCCAGCGGCATGCCATCGGCACCGAAGCCGCCCAGATCGCGAGTGCCGAAAAAGCGGTTGAGTTCGCGTCGGGCCGCGTCGCCATCGAAATGCCACGGTGGCCGCTTGCGCAGGCCGCGCAGGGCCGTGACCAGTTTCGGCCACGCGACGTTTTCGTCGACCAGCGTTTCGGCCGGCTGCAGGCGCGCGAGTTCGGCAGCGAGGGCTTCGCTGTCGGGTACTTCGCTCAGCAGAAAGCGCCCGCTGGACAGATCGACCCACGCCAGCCCGCAGGCGCCCTGCGCACCAGCAGAAATTGCCAGCAGCAGGTTGTCGCGACGTTCCTCCAGCAGTGCGGCATCGGTCACCGTGCCGGGGGTGACAATGCGCACCACCTTGCGTTCGACAATGCCCTTGGCCAGCGCCGGATCGCCGATCTGTTCGCAGATCGCCACCGATTCGCCGAGCTTCACCAGCCGCGCGAGATAATTTTCCGCGGCGTGATACGGCACGCCCGCCATCGGAATCGGCGCGCCGCCGGACTGTCCGCGCTGGGTCAGCGTGATGTCGAGCAGCCGCGACGCCTTGCGCGCATCGTCGAAGAACAGCTCGTAGAAATCACCCATCCGGAAGAACAGCAGCACGTCGGGATGTTCGGTCTTGGCCGACAGGTATTGGCGCATGAAGGGGGTATGGTCGGCAAACGGCGTCGCGGCGGTGGTCGAGCTGCTTTGAGACATGCTGGGTCGCGTGATGATTGAAGGCGGTTAGGTCGCTGCGCCCGCGCGGGCGAAACCCATCGGGCAAACCCGCATCGTATTCCATACCGGGCCGGAGAACCCGACTTGCTCAGCGGTAGGCCAGCGTCTCCAGGTAGTCGGCCAGCGGCAGCGTGTCATCAGCCATCGCGACAGCGGCGACATAGCCATCCGGCCGCACCAGCCAGACCCCGCCAGCGGCATATGGCGCGCGCAGCGTTTCGTCCAGCAGTGCGGGAAAACGTCCGAGCAGCGCGTCGACCGCAGGGCTGCGTTCGGCGCAAAAGGCGAAACGTGGCATGTCGCCGGCGCCGAACGGTGTCTGGCCTTCGACCGGCGGCGCACGTTCGCCGACGCCGGGACCTTTCACGCGATGCGAGCCTGCCCCGTTCAACGGGCTTTCTGCATAGTGGATGGCCAGCTCCGACATGGTGTCGATCATCGCGTGGCGCACCGGCGCGAAGCCGAGCAGGAACGGCACTACCCGATTGCGGATCGCCTGCAAGGCGTGACTCTTGGTCACCGCCACCGCCGTGAGTCGACCGGCGTTGGTCAGTACCTGTTCGCCCACGGCGCTGCGCTCGACGCTGTAGCTGTCCAGCAACACCGCGGCAGTGCAGCGTCGCTGTGCGGTCATGGCGATTTTCCAGGCCAGGTTGAACGCATCCTGCATGCCGGTGTTCATGCCTTGGCCGCCGGCCGGGCTGTGCACATG
>JBDTZX010000444.1:0-5117 GCA_040004895.1 Rhodanobacter sp.
TGGACATCGCATTCCTGCCCACGGTGGTGCTGCAGGCGGCGGGCGTGCCGACCGATCCGTATTTCTCCGCAGCCCATGTGTTCCGCACGCGCTGCAACGGGTTGTACGACGATTGCGCCACACCAGGTCTGGTCGAGTCCTATCACGCCTGGACCATCGGGCGACTTCACGTGTATCAATGAATCGAGGCGAACGGGCGCGATGTCCGTTACCGTATCCGGCATGACCGAGCCGGGCTTCCATCACGAGTCGCCGATCACTCGCACACCGCTGGTGATCGCCCACCGCGGCGCCAGCGCGGTGTGGCCCGAGCACACGCTGGAGGCTTACGCGCAGGCGATCGCCGATGGCGCCGATTTCGTCGAGCCGGATCTGGTGATGAGCCGCGATGGCGTGCTGGTGGCACGCCATGAAAACCAGATCGGCGACACCACCGACGTCGGCGCGCATCCCGAATTTGCCGGGCGCCGAACCAGCAGGCAGGTCGACGGCCAGACCGTCGACGGGTGGTTCTGCGAAGACTTCAGCCTGGCCGAACTGAAAACCCTGCGTGCGCGTGAACGCCTGCCGGCATTGCGCGGCACGACGCATGACGGCCGATTCGGAATACCCACGCTGGACGAAATCATCGAGCTCGTGGCAAACGCATCTGCTGCATGCGGTCGCAGCGTTGGCATCATTCCGGAGATCAAGCACGGCAGCTATTTCGCGGCCCGCGGTCTGCCGATGGAGGAGCGGTTGCTGACGGCACTCGCCGCACACGCTTACACCCGGCATGCTCCGGTGGAGATCCAGTCGTTCGAGATCGCCAATCTGCGTTATCTGCGCGAGCGCATCGGCACCGCGCATCCGAACATCCGCCTGTTGCAATTGCTCGGCGACGGCACGGAGCAGCCATGGGATGTCGCCACCGCCGGTGGCCGGCTGGATTACGGACAGATGATGAAGCCGGCGGGCTTGCGCAGCATTGCCGGCTACGCCGACGCAATCGGTCCGCACAATCGCGCGATCATCCCGCTCGACGCGGCCGGCCGCCTTGGCGCGCCGACCGCCTTGGTACGCGATGCGCATGCAGCCGGACTGGAAGTGCATCCGTACACGTTCCGGCCGGAGAACGACTTCCTGCCGCGCAGCCTGTGGCTGGGCGACGATCCCGCCACCGTCAACGAAGCCGGCTCGATCGCCGAGATCCGTGCCTATCTGGATGCCGGCATCGATGCGTTCTTCACCGACGCACCAGCGATCGGACGGCGCGCGGTCGATGGACGCTGAGCCTCGTTTGCGATTGGAGCGTCGGCGGCACGTGTTGCTTGTCGCGCTGGTGGCGCTCGGCGCGATGGCCGGAAAACTGCTGGCCACCGCCGACGTGCACAGTGGCTGGATGTGGTTGCACTGGAGCTGCAAGCCGCTCGCCACGGCGCTGATCTTCGCGCTGGCATGGCAAGCGCAGCTGGCCGTGTCGTTGCGCTATCGCCGCTGGATCCTGGCCGGCATCGCCGGTTCGCTGCTCGGCGACGTGTTCCTGATGTTGCCGCAGGATCTGTTCGTGCCTGGCCTGCTGGCGTTCCTGCTGGGCCATCTCTGTTTTCTCATCGCGTTTCTCGGTGACAGCCGTTTTGCCGCACGGCCATTCCTGATGCTGGCCAGCCTCGGTTATGGCGCGATCAATCTGCAGCTCCTGTGGCCTTCGATCGCCATGCCGTTGCGGTTGCCGGTGGTGGTGTACGTGACGGTGCTGGCCTGCATGGCCGGGCAGGCGGTAGTGCGTGCGCGGGTGTTCGCGCTGCGGCGGGATGCGCTGCGTGTCAGTGCCACGCGGGCGGCGATCGGCGCGATGGTTTTCTTGCTCAGCGACAGCCTGCTGGCATGGAACCGTTTCCATGCGCCGATTCCGCTGGCCGACATGTGGGTGCTGTCGACGTACTATCTGGCGTTGTGGTGGATCGCGCGCTCGGTGCAGCGCGCCGACACGATGGAAGCAGTGGGTGCAGCGACGTGAACATGCAGGAACTCATCATCACCTGGGCGACGCCGGTGTTCTTCCTGTTGATCGGGATCGAACTGCTGGTGGCGAAGCGGCGCGGCCGGCATGCGTATGGCAGCAGCGATGCGGTCAACAGCATCGGGCTCGGCGTGATCTCGCAGATCGTCGGCGTGTTCAGCAAGCTGCTGACGTTCGGCATCTACGCATGGTGCGTGCAACACCTGGCGCTGTTCGCCTTGCCGGCGGACAACCTGCTGGTCTGGGCCGCTGCTTTGCTGCTGTATGACTTCTGCTACTACTGGCTGCATCGCTGCGGGCATCGAGTGAACATCCTGTGGGCGGCGCATGTGGTGCACCACCAGAGCGAGCACTACAACCTCTCCACCGCGTTGCGCCAGACCGGCAGCGGTGTGTTGCTGGCGTGGCTGTTCTACCTGCCGCTGGCGCTGCTCGGCGTGCCGCTGCAAGTGTTCGTGATCGTGGCGCTGGTCGACCTGCTGTACCAGTTCTGGGTGCATACCGAGCAGATCGGCCGGCTGGGCTGGTTTGACCGCGTATTCTGCTCGCCGTCGAACCATCGCGCGCACCATGCGGTGAACGATCGCTACCTCGACCGCAACTACGGAGGCATCCTGATCGTGTGGGACCGCCTGTTCGGCACCTTCGTCGAAGAGGACGACCGCGATCCGCCGGTGTACGGCACGCGTTCGCCGCTGCACAGCTGGAATCCGCTGTGGGCGAATGTCGAGGTGTACTGGAGTACCGCGCGCGATGCATGGCATGCGCGCCACTGGCGCGACAAGCTGCTGCTGTGGTTCAAGCCACCGGGCTGGCGTCCAGTCGATGTGGCCGAACGTTTTCCGAAACCCGCCTTCGTGATCAGCACCGATCGCTTCGCGCCGCCGCTGTCGAAGGCGATGACGATCTACACGCTGGTGCAATTCGCGCTGCTGCTGGGCATGGCCACACAATTCCTCGGCATGGCCGGCAAGGCGGCGTTGCCGGTGTTGCTGGCGTATGCGATCTATCTCGTGCTCAGCCTGTGGGTGTTGGGTGGCCTGCTGGAACGACGTCGCTGGGCCAGGTGGTTGGAAGCCTTGCGGGTGCTGGCATCGGCAACCATGCCGCTGGCGACCGGCCGGTGGTTTGGTGTGAGCCATCTGGACGTCCATATCGCGTTGGCAATGACTGCCGTCTTCGGCGTCAGCGCGATCGGGTTGCTCTGGATGGTTGGCCGGCCGCAAGCCGATCACGAGCCGGGCGAGCAACCGCTGCCGGGTTGAACGAAACGAGTCACGACGGGGACGACAGTTTCTCGATCCACAAACTGGCGCCGCCTTGCAAGCTGCCGCCCAGCGCCGTGCTCACTGCGTCTGGAAAAGCAGCAGCGGCGTAGCTGCTGCCGAACAAAACCCGGAAATGCTGTGCGCCGAACTGCAGCAACGCACGCACCAGGTACTGCTCGTTCCACGATCGGCCTTCGCGAATCCACGATGGCGGATATTCATGCGGCAGGAAGATGTCGTGGAAGTGGATGCGCACGCCAGCCGGCAGCCGCGGCAGCACGTCGAATACCAGCGCGTTGACGTCCGAGCCGGTCTTGACCACGTGCGACGAATCGATGAACAGCACGTCGCCCGCATGCAGCTCGGCGAAACATTCGTGCGTTACATCCTGCACGTTCTGCTTGATCAGGCGAATGCCACGCTCGCGCAGACGGCGCATGAACGGGCGCGGATGGGGCTCGATGGCGGTGATCTGCATCGCACCGCCGAGCAGGCGTTCGTTGACGTCCGCCATCAGCAGCGTCGAATAACCCGAGCCTACTTCGATGATGCGCGCCGGTCGCCACAGCTGCAGCAGAGCAAACAGCATGCGTGCGTCGAGATGGCCGAACTGGCTGTTGCCGTCGTAGAAAGCTTCCAACTGCTCGTCAACCGTTCCGGCTGTCGGATAGTCGTACCGGGCGAGATAGGGCGTGCACGCTTCAAGCAACGCGCGTTGCTCGGCCGGACGAAAATCGATGCCCACGTTATCGACATCCGGAAACCAGAATGCGTCGCCGCGACCCAGCACATCGATCACATCGACGATCGGCGAGTAGAAGCTGGGGCGCGTTGCAGCCACCCCGGCTCGGGCATGCCATCGATGGCGCAGCGTATTGAACAGGGATCCCATGCCGTGCATCCGTCCTGCGTGAGTTGCGGCAGTCTAGCCGCTGGCAAGCGTGATGGATCGATCATGCTTGCTGACGCTGCGTATCCCATCTGCCTGCATTCGCTATGATCCACGCTCGCTTCCGAGGATCACGCGATGGGCTTTTTCAGCAGGCTGGTGCGGCACAAGTCGGTCGAGCAGTTGCAGGCGGAGGCCGGCAGGCGCGGCGATTTCCGGCGCGTGCTCGGCCTGTGGCAGCTCACCGCGATCGGCATCGGCGGCATCATCGGGGTGGGCATCTTCGTGCTGGCCGGCCAGCAGGCGGCAACCAATGCCGGGCCGGCGGTGGCGCTCAGCTTCATCATCGCCGGGCTCGGCAGCGCCTGCGCCGCGCTGTGCTATGCCGAATTCGCCGGGCTGATACCGGTCACCGGCAGCGCCTATACCTATGGTTACGCCGTGCTTGGCGAGTTCGTCGCCTGGATCATCGGCTGGGATCTTTTGCTGGAATACGCGCTGGTGGTTGCGGTGGTGGCGATCGGCTGGTCCGGTTACGTGCAGGTGCTGCTCGCGTCAGCCGGCGTGCACATGCCGGAATGGGCGCAGAAGAGCATGAGTGCGCAGACCATGCAGTACTACCTTCAGCAGTGGTTCGGCGCGCACGGCGCGCAGGCGATAACGGCACCCAGCGATGGCCACCGCTTCAACGTGATCGCCGCGGCGGTGTCGGTCGCGGTAGCCGTCCTGCTCACTGTGCGCACCGAATGGGGCGCGCGCTTCAATACCGTCGTGGTGGCGATCAAGGTGGTCGGCGTGCTGCTGGTCGTCGGTGTGGGCGTGTTCTACATCCACACGGCCAATTGGCACCCGTTCATTCCCGCGCGCGTGGTCGACGCCACCACCGGCCTCGGCCATTTCGGCTGGCAGGGCGTGCTGACCGGCGCCAGCGTGGTGTTCTTCGCGGTGTTCGGTTACG
>JBDTZX010000103.1:0-1543 GCA_040004895.1 Rhodanobacter sp.
TCACCCGTTCAGCACGCTGATGTTTTTTCGTCACGCCGACTCACGCATACTCCTGATGTGAATACCCCGGCCTTTCCCCGTTCGCCGTTTGCGCTGCTGCTCAGCGTCATCGTGGTGTCCGCGGATAGCGGCCCATCGCTGCGAGAGTGCATTCGCCGGCTGCTGGCCAGCGAGATCTCGCTGGAAGTGCTGCTGATCGACAATGCCTCCAATGACGGGGTGCCGCAGGCGATCGACCGCGCCTACGCGACGGACACGCGGCTCAAGGTGACCTACAACCGCAGCAACCTCGGTTTCGGCCCCGCCGTGAACCTCGGCGCGAGCAAGGCGCGCGGCCACGCGGTGATGACGCTCAACCCGGATTGCCTGGTCGAAACCGCCGACCTGCAGCGGCTGCTCGATATCCTCGCCGAGAATCCGCGCGCCGGACTGATCGGCGCAGTGGTGTGCGACGAGAACGGGGTTGCGGACCCGGCATCGTTGCGCCGTGACCCGTTGTTCCGGCGCGCGTTCAACACGATGTTCGGTCGCCCGGGCGAAGGGATCAACATCGTTGGCGGGATTCCCGCCGAGGTGATCGATGCCGAAGCGGTCTCCGGCGCGCTGATGTTGCTGCCGCGCACGGTTTATCAACGCGTGGGCGGGTTCGACGAAGGCTATTTCCTGCATTGCGAGGACCTGGACCTGTGCCGACGTGTGCGCGACCTGGGTTACAAGGTGCTGCTGGCCGGCGACGTGCGCGTGCTGCATTCGAAGGGTGGCTCCAGCCGGCATCGCCCGGTTTTCGTCAGCCGCTACAAGCACAAGGGCATGTGGCGCTGGTTCCGCCGGCATGATCCGGCCGCGCGCAACCCGTTGCTTGCCGGCGTCGTCTGGCTGGGCATCTGGTCGCACTTCCTGCTGAAGATCCCCGGCCAGCTGCTGCACCGATCGTGAGCGCGTCCCGTCGCATCGAGTTGCTGGCGACATTCGGTCTGCTGGCGATGACCGCGGTGTGGGGCTCGACCTTCGTGCTGATCAAGGATGTGGTCGCGCGAATGCCGGTGGCGGATTTTCTCGCCGCACGTTTCCTGATCGCCGCCATCGTGATGCTGGCACTGTTCGGGCGTCAGGTCGTCGCGCTTGGCCGGCTGCAGATCGTTCGCGGGCTGTTGCTGGGATGCATCTATGGCATGGGGCAGCTCTTGCAGACCTGGGGCCTGTCGCTGATCGCGCCCAGCGTCAGCGGTTTCGCCACCGGCATGTATGTCGTGTTCACGCCGATTCTCGCGATGCTGTTGCTGCGCCAGCGCCTGGCGGGCGTGGTCTGGCTGGCCGTGCTGCTGGCCACTGCGGGATTGGCGCTGCTGTCGCTCAACGGTGTGTCGGTCGATCGCGGCGTGTGGCTGACCCTGGCCTCGGCGGTCCTGTATGCGCTGCACATCGTCGGGCTTGGCCAGTGGTCGCGAAAAGGCGAGGCATTCGGCCTGTCGGCGGTGCAGATGGTGGCGATCGCCATCGTCTGCCTGCTGTCCACCTTGCCGCATGGACCGACCCTGCCGCC
>JBDTZX010000509.1:0-1536 GCA_040004895.1 Rhodanobacter sp.
GCGTCCACGCCACCGATGTCAGCATGGCCGATGGCAGCGTCACCTTCAGCACGCCGGACAACTGGCTGGCGATCATGCAGACGCAGGGCGACCCGGAAGTGCGCGTGTTCCAGGTGCCCGACAGCTCGGCCACCGGCAAGACCAGTCTCGCCCGCGTCACCGTCACCGTGAAACAGATCGCCGACGTCAGCAGTTTCCAGCAGTACATCGGCGAAGCCACCGCGCAATCGATGGCACTGCCCGGCTACAAGGCCGCACACGTCCCGGCGGAGCCAAACAGCAACAGCTACAGCGCACTGGAAAATGGCGTGCAGTTCGATTACATCGAGCACTACTGGATGAAGAACGGCCACGCGATCCAGTTGCGCTGCGTGCGACCCGCGCAAAGCCTCGCCGGCGCCGGATGGAAGGCCGAATTCGACAAGGGCTGCAGCGCGATCGCGACGCGCCTGAAATAATTCAGCGTTGCTCCTCCCCTGTCCACCGGGGAGGGCTGCGGAGGGGTGCTTTCCCGCAGCCTCGGATAACCCCCTCCCATCCTTCCCTGCCAACAGGAGGAGGGGTCAACCTCAAGAGACTGCCCAGCATGCCGCCAGCCTACGAAGCCACCCTCGACTGGGCCCGCACACGCGATGCCGCCGATCCGTTGCGCGCGTTCCGCGACGAGTTCCTGATCCCGCCACACGAAGACGGCGCGGACAGCACGTACTTCTGCGGCAACTCGCTGGGGCTGCAGCCACGTGCGGTACGCGATGCGGTCAATGCGGAACTCGACTACTGGGGCGAACTCGGTGTGGAAGGCCATTTCAAGGGTCGGCTGCCGTGGATGGATTATCACGAGTTCGTGCGTGACGACCTCGCCGAAGTGATCGGCGCACTGCCGTCCGAAGTGGTGGCGATGAATACGCTGGGGGTGAACCTGCACCTGATGATGGTCAGCTTCTACCGGCCGACGAAGGAACGCCCGGCGATCCTGATCGAGGCCGGCGCATTCCCGACGGACCGATACGCGGTGGAATCGCAGGTGCGTTTCCACGGCTTCGATCCGGCCAGCGCGTTGATCGAACTGGAGGCAGACGAACCGAACGGAATCATTTCGCTGGCGGCGATCGAGCGTGCGTTGAACGAGCACGGCTCGCGCATCGCGCTGGTGATGCTGCCCGGCGTGCAGTACCGCAACGGCCAGGCATTCGATCTCGAGGCGATCACCGCGCTGGGGCACAAGCACGGCTGCGTGGTCGGCTTCGATCTCGCCCACGCCGTCGGCAATCTGCCGCTGCAGTTGCACGACAGTGGCGCGGATTTCGCGATCTGGTGCAGCTACAAATACCTCAACAGTGGCCCCGGTGCGGTCGGCGGCGCGTTCGTGCACGAGCGTCACGCCACCGCCGCGCTGCCACGCTTCGCCGGCTGGTGGGGTCACGACAAGGCCACCCGTTTTCAGATGGGTCCGCAGTTCATGGCCACTCCCGGCGCCGACGGCTGGCAGTTGTCCAACCCGCCGATCCTCGCGCTGGCACCGCTGCGCGTATCGCT
>JBDTZX010000123.1:0-5091 GCA_040004895.1 Rhodanobacter sp.
GCCATCCGTACTAGGCCCTTCGTGGAATAGAGCGCATCGCCGCAGTGGTCGAGACTTCGGGGACCGCGGCCGACGCCGCGATGCAAGGCTGGGGCGATGCTGGACGAACTGCTGCCGTACTACGAGAACGAGCTGACCAGCCTGCGCTCGCTGTCGAAGGAGTTCGCGGCGCGCTACCCGAAGATCGCCTCGCGGCTGTCGCTGGAAGGCGATGTCTGCGAAGACCCGCACGTCGAGCGACTGATCGAGTCGTTCGCGTTCATCGCCTCGCGCATCCACAAGAAGCTGGACGACGATTTCCCGCAGATCACCGAGGCGCTGCTGTCGGTGCTGTATCCGCATTACCTGCGGCCGGTGCCGTCGATGTCGATTGCGCAGCTGGCGCCAGCGCCGGGCGCGGAGATCACCGCGATGCAGCCGGTGCCCCGCGGCACCCAGCTGCTGACGCGGGCGATCCAGGGCATGCCGGTGCGCTACCGCACCTGCTACCCGGTCGAGGTCTGGCCACTGAAGGTGGCCGAAGCCGCGTTCGAATCAGTCGAGCGTTCGGCGTTCGCGGTACGCAGCGTCGACGTGGCGGCCAGCGTGCGGATCCGGCTGGAAGTGGTCGGAAAGACCACGTTCGCGGCGCTCGATCCGCGCCAGTTGCGCTTCTATCTGGACGGCGAGAGCCCGCTGGTGCATGCACTGCACGAGTTGCTGCTCAACAGCGTCGAATCGGTCAGCGTGGTGTCGCCCGAAGGCATGCCGGCGGTGCCGCCGCAGCGGTTGCCGGCCGGCTGCATCCAGTCGGTCGGCTTCGGCATCGACGAAGGACTGCTCGACTACGACCCGCGCAGCTTTCTTGGCTATCGTCTGTTGCAGGAGTACTTCACCCTGCCGGAGAAATTCCTTTTCATCGACATCACCGGGCTCGACCTGAAGCGCTTCGGCACGGCGGTGGAACTGCGCATCGCACTGCGCTCTTTTGGACGTCCGGAGCGCATCGCGCGGATGGAACAGGCGGTGGGTCGCGACACCTTCCGCCTCAACTGCACGCCAATCGTCAACCTGTTCACCCAGCAGGCCGAGCCGATCCGGGTGACCCAGGAGCTGAGCCAGTATCCGGTCATTCCGGATGTGCGTCGGCCGCTGGGCCTGGAAGTCTATTCAGTCGATCGCGTGCAGCGGCTCGCGCGCAGCGGCGAGACCAGCGTCGGCAACGAGTTCCTGCCGTTCTTCTCCACCAAGCATGGTCTCGGCGGCGACGACAGCGGCTGTTACTGGTATGCACAGCGGTTGCCGTCGGCCCGACCGAACGACGATGGCACCGAAGTGGCGATCGCGCTGGTCGATCGTCAGATGGACCCGCGCGTGCCGCTGGTGGAAACGCTGTCGATCGCGCTGACCTGCACCAACCGCGACCTGCCGTCGCTGCTGCCGTTCGGCGGCGAGGAAAGCACGCTGCAGGTGGAGGAAGGCGGCGTGATCGCGCGCGCCCGGTTGCTGAAGAAACCCACACCGACCTGGCGTGCGCCGATGCGCATGGCCAACCACTGGCGGCTCATCTCGCACCTGTCGCTGAACCATCTTTCGATCGTCGAAGGCGGTCGCGATGCGTTGCTTGAGATCCTCAGCCTGTACAACTTCGCCGACTCCGCCACGCTGCGCAAGCAGATCGCCGGCATCGTCGAGGTGCGCAGCCAGCCGTCGCTGAGCCGTATCGGCAAGGCGCCGCGGCAGTCGTTCGTGCGCGGCACCGACATCGAGCTGACCTTCGACGAAGAACAGTACGTCGGTTCCGGCGCCTATCTGCTGGCCCGTGTGCTGGACCTGTTCTTCGGGCTGTATTGCACCGCCAATTCCTATACCCGGCTCACCGCGCGCAGCGTGCAACGCGAAGAGCCGCTGGCCGCGTTCGCGCCGCGCGCCGGCGCGCAAGCGCTGATCTGACCGATGCCGATGGACGAGCCCGCCAGCACCACGCACGTCGACGACCCGCTGCCGCATTCCGCGCTGCCGCTGCTGGCCGGCGAACTGACAGTACCCTCGCTGCTGCCGCGTGCGCCACTGGACGGCCTGCTGGCCGAACCCGAGCGCTACGGATTTTTCCAGGCGGTGCGATTGCTCTACCGCGCGCACGGCATGCCGCCGCGCGCCGGCAGCGCAGCGCCGCACGACACATTGCGTTTCACGATACCAGCCACGCTGAATTTTCCGCCCTGCGAGCTCAACACACTCGAACGCGGCAGCCAGCACGACAGCGACGCGCCGCGCTACAGCATGAGCGTGAATTTTCTCGGCCTCACCGGTCCGTCCGGCGTGCTGCCACGACACTACACCGAGTGGTTGATGACCCAGCAGCGGGCTCGCGATCCGGCCGCGCGCGACTTCATGGACATCTTCAACCACCGCATGCTGAGCCTGTTCTGGCGCGCATGGGCCAAGCATCGCAGCGAGTTGAGCCAGGAGCTGGGCGCCGACCGCGGCGTGTTGCGGCATGTCTACGATCTGCTCGGGCTGGGCACGCCGGCGCTGCATGCGCTGGTCGAGCCGCGCAAACGCGATGCGCCGGGCAAGACCCGGCTGCCCGCTGCAGCGCTGGGCTACTACAGCGGCCTGGTCGCGCAGCATCCGCATGGCGTCGGCGCGCTGGCCCAGGTGATCGGCGACGTGGTCGATGCGCCGGTGGAAGTGATCGGCTGCCACGGCACCTGGCAGAACATTCCACGGCGCGATCGCACCCGGCTGGGTCGACACAACCAGCGCTTCGGCGACGGCTGCGTGCTCGGCACGCAATTCTGGGATCGGCAGACCACGGTGCGCGTGCGCATCGGCCCGATGCGGTTGCGCGGATTCGAAGCGCTGTTGCCGTCGCGCGAACTGCTCGGCCCGGTGGTGGAACTGCTGCGTTTCCTCACCGGTCTCGCGCTCGATCTGGACATCCAGCTGGTGCTGCAGGCCGAAGCGGTCCCGCGCGCGCGCATCGGTGGCGCGAAGCCGGCGCGGCTGGGCTGGAACAGCTGGCTGGCAGGACGGCGCAGCGAAAAACCCGCGGATGAATGTCGTTTCGTGTTTACCGGTTTGACCTGATTTTTAATCCTCGCCCCTTCGGGTGAGGTGAACCACCTGGGAGAGAGCAGTCATGGCCATCAACCTGCGCGCGCTGGTCGCGCGACTCAACACCACCTGCCGCAGCGCGATGGAAGGCGCGGCCGGGCTGTGCCTGTCGCGCACCCACTACGACGTGGAGATCGAGCATCTGCTGCTGAAGCTGCTCGAAGTGGACAACAGCGACATCCGTCGCATTCTGCGCCAGTTCGACGTGGCGCCGGAACGGCTGGAAAAGGAACTCGGCCAGATCCTGACCGGCTTCAAGACCGGCAACACGCGCACGCCGTCGCTGTCCGGGCACATCCCGCAGTTGCTGGAGCAGGCCTGGACCTACGCCTCGATCGAGTTCGGCGAAACGCGCATCCGCAGCGGGCACATCCTGGTCGCGCTGGTCGCGGTGCCGGAACTGCGCCGACTGGTATCGGCCAAGTCGCTGGGCGACATCAACGTCGAGACGCTGCAGAAGAATTTCCATGCACTGGTCGAGGCCTCGGCCGAAGCGCGCGAGGCACGCAGTTTCACTGAAGGCGACGGCACCCCGATGGCCTCGTCCGCCGGTGACGCCGAAGGCGGCAGCAAGCCCAGCGCCACGCCCAACCTCGACAAGTTCTGCAGCAACCTCACCGCGCGGGCGCGCGAAGGCAAGCTCGACACCGTACTCGGCCGCGACGAGGAAATCCGCCAGATGGTGGACATCCTCACCCGGCGCCGGCAGAACAGCCCGATCCTCACCGGCGAACCTGGCGTCGGCAAGACCGCGGTAGTGGAAGGACTCGCCGCGCGCATCGCCGCCGGCGACGTGCCGCCGATCCTGAAGAACGTGGAGCTGCTCTCGCTCGATCTCGGCATGTTGCAGGCCGGCGCCAGCGTGAAAGGTGAATTCGAGGCGCGACTGAAAGGCGTGATCGACGAAGTGAAGGCCAGCGCCAAGCCGATCATCATGTTCATCGACGAGGCGCATACGCTGATCGGTGCCGGCGGCGCGGCCGGCCAGAACGACGCGGCCAACCTGCTCAAGCCTGCACTCGCGCGCGGCGAGCTGCGCACCATCGCCGCCACCACCTGGGGCGAGTACAAGAAATACTTCGAGAAGGACGCCGCCCTCACCCGTCGCTTCCAGGTCGTCAAAGTCGACGAGCCCGACGAAGCGCGCGCGGTAAGCATGCTGCGCGGCGTGGCCAAGGCGATGGCGAAACATCATCACGTGCGCGTGCTGGATGAGGCCGTGATCGAAGCGGTGAAACTTTCCGCGCGCTACATCGTCGGTCGTCAGCTGCCGGACAAGGCCGTCAGCGTGCTCGACACCGCCTGCGCGCGCATCGGCATCGGCCTCAACTCGATTCCCGCGCCGGTGGAAGACAGCCGCAAGCGGCTGGAAATCCTTGCCACCGAGCGCGAACAACTGGCGAAGGAATCCGCCGGCGGCAGCGACCACGCCAAGCGGCTCGACGAGATCGACACCGAAACCGCCGAACTGAAAATCTCGCTGGAAGCGCTGGAAACCCGCTGGAAGCAGGAACTCGAACTGGTCGGCCAGATCCACGCCAAGCTCGACGAGGTCGAGGCACTCGCCGCCGACGCGCCCGAGCGTGCCAGCCTGGTCGCCGAACTCAACACCCTGCGCGCGAATCTCAAATCGCTGCAGGGCAACGCCCCGATGGTCAACGCGCTGGTGGATGCCAATACCGCCGCGCAGATCATCGCCGCGTGGACCGGCATTCCACTCGGCAAGATGGTGGCCGACGAAATCCAGAACATCCTCAAGCTGCGCGAGCAGCTGGAGGAGCGCGTGATCGGCCAGAGCCACGCGCTCGATGCGATCGCGCAACGCGTGCGCACCTCGCGTGCGAACCTGGAGGACCCGAACAAGCCCAAGGGCGTGTTCCTGCTGGTCGGCACCTCCGGCGTGGGCAAGACCGAAACCGCCATCGCGCTGGCCGACATCCTCTACGGCGGCGAGCGCAACATGATCACCATCAACATGAGCGAGTATCAGGA
>JBDTZX010000398.1:0-1535 GCA_040004895.1 Rhodanobacter sp.
GCGGCAGCACTTCGGTGATCATCTCGTCGATCCTGATCTCGCCGGCCATGTAGCGATCCACGTAGCCCGGCAGCTGCGAACGGCCCTTGACGCCGCCGAAGGCGGAACCGCGCCACACGCGACCGGTCACCAGCTGGAACGGCCGCGTGCTGATCTCCTGGCCCGCACCGGCCACGCCGATGATGATCGATTCGCCCCAGCCCTTGTGGCAGCATTCCAGCGCCGAACGCATCACGTGCACGTTGCCGATGCATTCGAACGAATAGTCCACACCGCCATCGGTGAGGTCAACGATCACCTGCTGGATCGGCGTGTCCGGATAATCCTTCGGGTTGATGAAGTCGGTGGCGCCGAGCAGCTTCGCCATCTCGAATTTCGAAGGATTGGTGTCGACCACCACGATGCGTCCGGCTTTCGCCATCACCGCGCCCTGCACCACCGACAGCCCGATGCCGCCCATGCCGAAGACCGCGACGCTGGCACCCGGCTCGACCTTGGCCGTGTTCAACACTGCGCCGATTCCGGTGGTGATGCCGCAGCCGAGCAGACAGACCTTTTCCAGCGGCGCGGCATTGCTGATTTTCGCCAGCGAGATCTCCGGCAGCACGGTGTATTCGCTGAACGTACTGGTGCCCATGTAGTGCAGCAGTGGCTTGCCGTTGTGCGAAAAACGCGAAGTGCCGTCGGGCATCAGGCCCTTGCCCTGGGTGATGCGGATCTTCTGGCACAGGTTGGTCTTGCCCGAAAGACAGAACTTGCACTCGCCGCATTCGGGCGTGTACAGCGGAATCACGTGGTCGCCGACCTGCAGCGAGGTCACGCCCGCGCCGATTTCCTCCACGATACCGCCACCCTCGTGACCGAGAATCACCGGGAACATGCCCTCGGGATCGGCGCCGGAGAGTGTGAACGCATCGGTGTGGCAGACGCCGGTGGCGACGATGCGCACCAGCACCTCGCCCGGCTTCGGTCCGGCGACGTCAACCTGTTCGATCGACAGCGGTTTGCCCGCTTCCCAGGCGACGGCGGCGCGTGACTTCATGGCGCGTTTCCTCAAGGACTGTTGCTCAAGGGCGAATGATGACCTGCACAACGATTTTTCGAAACCGCCTCAGCTTCCGGCGTGGGGATCGTGATCGCCAGGCACCGGCAGGTGTCCGCAATAATCTTCCGCCTCCGCAAGCAGCCACTGCTGGAATACCTGCAGCCCGGGATGATCGTTCGATCGCGCGGGGTAGACCAGCCAGTACGCATCGTCCACCGGCAGATAGCGCTCGCCCAGCACCACCAGCCGGCCGGCGTCGATCAGCGATTTCGACATCACCATGCGCCCCATCGCCACACCGAGACCTTCCAGCGCAGCATGTCGCTGCGCATCGAAACTGTCGAAGTTCGCCACATAACGCGGCGGCGGCGCTCCACCTACCTTGTCGAACCAGTCCTTCCACCGATTCGACGGGTTGGGATCGCCGAGCAGCGGCCACTGCGAGAGATCGTCCGGATCGGCCCCGGCCATTTTTGCCACCAGCTGCGGC
>JBDTZX010000506.1:0-1533 GCA_040004895.1 Rhodanobacter sp.
CGGTTGCGGTGTTGCTGAGCATGGCGTGGTGGGCGGTCGAGCTGACCTGGATGCGGTTCGGGTTGTGCGGCTGGCCGCAACCGACGATTGCACCGGTGTATGCGCATGGCATGTTGATCCAGTACGGCATGTTTCCGCTTTTCATGTTCGGTTTTCTGCTGACGGTTTTTCCACGCTGGCTGAATCGGCCGGCGCTCTCGCGTGCGCACTATGTGCCGGTGGCGGGCTGTGTGTTTGGTGGTTATGTGCTGGCGAACATTGGACTGCTCGATCTGCCGTGGCTGTTGATGCTGGGCCTGGCCTTGATCCTGCTGGGCTATCTGATCGGACTGGTCACGCTGGCCTCGGTACTGCGCGCCTCCAGCGAGCGCAACGATCACGCACGATCCTGTTTGCTGGCGTTGGCATTGGGCGCGCTTGGCTTGGTCGCGTTTCTTGCGTATCTGCTGGGTGCGCCGCTGGCCTGCGCGGAGCTGGCGATCCGGTTGGGCATGTTCGGGCTGCTGCTGCCGATCTTTTTTACTGTCACGCATCGGATGTTGCCGTTCTTCAGCGGCAATGCGGTGAAGGGCTATGTCGTGCGGCGCCCACGCTGGAGTCTGCCGGTGGTGTGGGTGTTGTTGCTCGGCCATCTGCTGCTCGATTGGCGCGGCGCGTTCGGCTGGCTGTGGCTGGTGGATATGCCGTTGGCACTGGTGTTCGGTTGGCATGCCTTGGCATGGCAACCGTGGAAAGCCATGCGTCCGGGGCTGCTGGCGGTGTTGCACCTGGCCTTCGCCTGGCTGCCGTTGGCGTTCGTGCTGTATGCGGTACAGGACGTGATCTACGTGCGCAGCGGTGAATTGTTGTTCTTGCGTGCGCCGCTGCATGCGCTGGCGATCGGCTATTTCGGTTCGATGCTGGTCGCCATGGTGACGCGAGTAACCCAGGGACATTCAGGCCGACCGTTGCAGATGGGCGCGGTGCCATGGCTGTGTTTCATTTTGTTGCAGGTGGTCGTGCTCGTGCGCATTCGCGCCGAGTTCGGCGGCGATACCTATCTGTGGCTGGTAATCGCCGCCTACGGCTGGCTGCTGGCGTTTCTGCCATGGGTGCTGCGTTCGGCGTGGATCTACCTGAAACCACGAATCGACGGCAAATCCGGCTAGAGACCGCTGCATGCCGAGACCAAGCGTCGCGTGCGCCGCCGCTGCGGCGGTGATGTCGGTATCGTCTTTCTGGCCAAGACCATGTTCTACTTGCAGGCCGTATTTTTCCCGAGTCGAGGTGCAGCATGTCCACAGTGACGCTCAAGGGCCAGCCGATCAGCGTGAATGGCCAGTTTCCCGTCGTGGGTTCGAGCGCGCCGGCGTTTGCGCTGGTGGCGGGCGATCTCTCTGACATGGGGTTGTCGAAGTTTTCGGGCAAGCGCAAGGTGCTCAACATTTTCCCCAGCGTCGATACACCAACCTGCGCGATGTCGGTGCGTCATTTCAACGAGTCGGCGAGCACGCTCGACAACGCGGTGGTGCTGTGCATTTCGGCCGATCTGCC
>JBDTZX010000501.1:0-1530 GCA_040004895.1 Rhodanobacter sp.
TTCGCCGCAAGGCATGGGCAGCGTGGAATGCCTGGCTGCCGCGTGATCCCGATCAGGCCTGCACCGTCAGCTACTGCATGAATCTGTTGCAGGGCATCGAATCGCCCGATCCGTTCGTGGTCACTCTCAATCGCAGCGATGCGATCGATCCGGACAAGGTACTGTCGCGCATGCGCTACCACCATCCGGTCTACACGCGCGGCTCGGTGACCGCGCAGCAGCGCAAGCAGGAAATCCAGGGACAGCGCCGCACATGGTTTGCCGGCGCCTACTGGGGTTGGGGCTTCCACGAGGATGGCATCCGCAGCGGTGTCGAAGTGGCGAACGCGCTCGGTGTGCGCTGGTCGTCACCGGCGGCGGGCATCCATCGGGTGCAACCCTTGAAACAGGCGGTACCCGCATGACGGAGCGCACTTCCACGTCGCCACCGGTCCACAGCGCCATCTATGAAGGCGTGGTGCGCCACAACCGGCTCGCGCCGCATCCGCATGCGTTCGAATACCGGATGGCGCAGGTCTATCTGGATCTCGACGAGGTTGAGGACCTTTTCACAAAACGCTGGCTGTGGTCGAACGAGAGCCGCAACGTGGCGCAGTTCCGTCGCGCGGATTATCTGGGGCCATCCCATCTGCCGCTGATGGAAGCCGTGCGCCAATGCGTGGAGAAATCCACCGGTGAGCGACCGATCGGGCCGATCCGGATGCTCACGCACCTGCGCTATTTCGGCGTCGTGTTCAATCCGGTGACCTTCTACTACTGCTTCGCCGAAGACGGCAACACGCTGGTGTGCGTGCTGGCGGAGATCACCAACACCCCATGGCGCGAGCGCCACGCCTATGTGCTGCCGGCGGATGCCGCAACCAAGCATGGCCGCGCGCTGAGTTGGACGTTCGCGAAAACATTTCATGTCTCGCCGTTCATGCCGATGGAGCGCGACTACGACTGGCGCTTCACCGTGCCCGGCGAAGATCTGCATGTGCACATGGACGTGCTGCGCGACGGCCGGCGCGAGTTCGATGCCACGCTGACCCTGCAGCGTCAGCCGCTGACCGGCGGCTCACTGGCCCGGGTGCTGTGGCGCTATCCGCTGATGACCCTGCAGGTCGTGTTCGCCATCCACTGGCAGGCGCTGCGGCTGTGGCTCAAGCGCAACCCCGTCCACGATCACCCACAGCCGCTTTGAGGTCCGCATGAACGTCATCGTCAAATCACCCCTCGACGAATCCACCACGAACGACATGCCGTCGGCCGGCGCGCGTTTCCTGCGCCAGCGACTGCTCGCGCAGATGGCCGGCATGCGGCATGGCCGGCTGGTGATCACCGATGCACTGGGGATGGTCGAACTGGGAACGCCGGCCGCGCAGCATCCCGCGCTCAACGTGCACATCGAGATCCTGGATGCAGGTTTTTACCGCGCGGTGGCCGCCAACGGCAGTGTCGGCGCCGGCGAGGCATACATGGATGGCATTTGGCGATGCGACAACCTGGTGGCCCTGATCCAGCTGCTGGTGCGCAACCGCGACCTGCTCG
>JBDTZX010000397.1:0-17117 GCA_040004895.1 Rhodanobacter sp.
TGAAGCTGGCCGGGTCATCCATCACCGCGCGGATCATCGAGCTCAGAAACGGCGGCTGCGAGCGCGTGAGGTAGTAGGTGCGGTTGGCATTGAGCACGGCGCCGTAGTACTGCACTTCGAACAAGGCGTTGTCGACCATTCCGCGCGCCATCGCCTCGCGGTGATCGGCGAGCAGCCCGAGCACGATGAAGTAGCTGTCCCAGCCGTACATCTCGTTGAAGAAGCCGCCGGGCACCACGTACGGGTGCGGCAAATACAGCAGACCCTGTTTCGGCAGCCGGGTCGGCGCGAGATCGCCGAGCCGGGCGATCGGCTGCGGCAGCACGCGCACGTCGACATGGCAACGTGCCTTCACCGTCGCCAGGTCGGGCGGCGGCGGCAGGTTCGCCGGCAGGTACAGCACCGGTTGCGTTTTCAGCTTGCTGTCGGTCAGCGCGGAGCAGTCGTCCATCGAGCGCGTGAGCGTCGTCCACGCCTGGTCGATATAGGCGCGGGTCTTCTGCGGGTCGGGCGCCTGCGTCGCCGATGCACTGACGGTGAAGGCAAGCGACAGCGTGGCCATGGCAAACCGCAGCATGAATTTCATCGGTGCACCTGCGTTGCTGGATGGACGACGGGGAAGGCCCGACCTTACTTTCGCCACGGTTAGGTTCTGGTTATCGGTGCGCCCTGTGCTACGTTCAGGCACATCCCGACCCGTTGATGGAAGCCACGCCATGCGTCCCACCCGCCTGCTGCTGATCGCCATGATGTTTGCCGCGTTTGTCGCGCCGGTTGCGCGGGTGGCCGCGCAAAACCTGCGCGTGATGACCTTCAACGTTCGTCTCGGCACCGCCGACGATGGGTCGAACCGCTGGGAGTTGCGTCGCGACATCATGGTGCGCACGATCCGCGAGCAGCATCCCGATCTTTTCGGTACGCAGGAACTGTACAAGTTCCAGGGCGACTACCTGGTCGAAAAGTTGCCGCAGTACACGTGGTTCGGACTCGGCCGCTTCGGCAACGATGGCGACGAGCACATGGGCGTGTTCTACCGCACCGACCTGTTCAAGCTGATCGACTCCGGCAACTACTGGCTGTCCGACACGCCGGACAAGCCCGGCAGCATCACCTGGGGCAACGTGTTTCCGCGGATGGTGACGTGGGCGGTGTTCGAGGTGAAAGCCACGCATCGCCGCTTCTACTATTACAACACGCACTTTCCCTATCGCGACCAGGACGAACCCGTCCGCACCCGCGCCGCGAAGGAAATCCTGGCGCGTGTGAAAGCGTTGCCGGCCAACGTGCCATTCGTGATGACCGGCGATTTCAACAGCCCGCCGGACCGGCCGGATCACGCGTTGCTGACCCAGGTATTGCAGGACGCGCGACTGAACGCGCCGAAACGCAGCGGTCCCGAAGCAACCTTCCACAACTTCACCGGCAAGCCGGATTTCCGCATCGACTGGATCCTCTATCGCGGCTTCACCGCCAGCGACGTGGCGACCATCACCACCAACCAGGACGGCCGTTATCCGTCGGACCACTTCCCGGTGGTGGCCGATCTGCGGTGGCCGAAACCAGCCGGCGTCGCGCATTCCCGCTAGGGCTTGATGACTCCGGGAAAAACACCTGCCGGGTTTTGTTCTCTGGCGGGTCAAGCGATGGATTGTCTATCGCAATCCATCGGCGCACCTTCGCCCGCCATCGCCAACGATCAGGCGACGTGGACCACAGGCAGAAACCAGCTGGCAGCAAGAAGGTCGCCACGCTTGTCTACCGGTCGGCGACAAGGTTGATGACATCGCCCGCGCACTGAAGTGCGCTTCGAACACTGCGACTTGCCGCAGACGCGTATCGAAGGCGATGTGCGTATCGCCTGGTTCGAGAGCCCGGATGGCAACATCACCTCGCTGACCAGCAACTGACGCGAACGGATCAAGTGCACAAGGGTCGACTTGCGTGAGCTGACAACAAGATCGCCGCACGAATCGTGCGAAAGACATAGCCCGCAAAGCCGAGCCGGATTCGGCCCTGCGGCACTTGTTTGCGCACCGCCCTCCGACGGATAACGGAGAAGCTGCGCATCAGCCGCCTTCCCGGCCCGTGCGTATTCCGGGAGTGGGAGCATGGACCAGGCAAACAAGCCACGCGCAGCGTGCTACATCATGCCTGCGCACGAGCAGGCTGCGCTGACGGCACGGCGCGAGGCCAGTGGCGTGGATCCGGCTCAGCCGTCGATTGGACTGGCTCTATCCGGCGGCGGCGTGCGCAGCGCCACGTTCTGCATCGGCCTGCTGCGGGCGCTGGCCAAAAACGGCGTGCTGCATCGCTTCGATTACCTCTCGACCGTGTCCGGCGGTGGCTATGCCGGCGCAGCGTTTGGACGGCTGTTCAGCAAAAAAGCCAAAGCGCCCGCCGTAGAGAAGGGCGTGGCCGACGACAGCTCGTTGCTGCTGTGGTGGCTGCGCAGCAATGGCCGTTACCTGGTGCCAGCCGGCGCACGCGACCTGCTGCAGGCGTGGGCCGGCCAACTGCGCGGCTTCGTCGCCACGCAGTTCGAGATCACCACGATGATCGCGCTGCTGTCATGCGTGATCGTGCTGCCACACCTGCTTGGCTATCACTGGGAAGCGAACTCGGCACCGCTGCTGAGCGGCACACTGTGGTGGCTGGCGATGCCGCTGGCCGGCTGGATGGCGATCTTCATGGCTTTCGCCTACTGGTGGTCGCGTGACCGGGAAGACTTCTCGGTAGGGGGCGACATCGTCATCTGCACCTGCACCTCGGCGATGGCCGGATATCTGCTCAGCCCACTCTGCAGCAGCGCCGTGGCCGGTCACGGCAAACTGACGATGGCAGTGATCGGCGGCATCCTGCTGGCGGTACCTCTGTCGCGCGTGTGGCTGCTGCTGCGCCAGCTGGTGCAATCGCCGCATCCGGCACAGGACCGCGTGCGCTTCACGATCGGACTCAGTACCGCGCTGAAATACCTGCTGTTGCTGTGGGTGCTGGGTGCGGCGGATCTGCTCAGCTGGTTCATGGCCGACCAGGTCGCCGTTGTCTTTCGCCACGGTTCGGTACTGACCAGCGCCGGACTGGCCGCGATGCTGATCGGCGTGGCGCGCTTTGCGCTGCCGCTGCTGCAGCCGCGCAGCAACAAGAGCAGCCTGGCGCAGCTGCCGCTGGCGCTGCTGGCCAACCTTTGCGGGCTGATCCTGATCGCGCTGGTGTCGCTGTTCTGGCTCAGTGCACTGCAGTACTTCGTGTTCGTGGCGCCGCTGTCGGCACTGAACACGTGGATGCACTGGCTCGCACTGCTGGTGCCCGGACTTGCCCGGGCGCCAGCCGCGGATATCTGGTTGCGCTGGCTCACGGTTGCTCTTCCCAGCCTCGTCTACATCGCGATCACCGGCAACAACCTGCAACTGATCAACCGCTCGTCGCTGCATGCTTTCTACCGCTCGCGGATTGCACGTACCTACGTTTCGGTCGGCAACAGTCCGGATGCCGACGTGACGACGGCGCCGCAGCGCTTTCCCGCCTCGCCGTTGCAGCCCAAGGCGCCGGGTGCCGCCAACGACGTAAAGAAGCTCACCGAGCTGCTGGATGGCGACGACATCGGCCTGCCCGACTACAGGCCGCACGAGCATGGTGGACCGATTCACCTGATCAACTGCTGTATCAACCAGACCATCGACGATCGCACCGATACTTACAACGCCGACCGCAAGGGCGTGTATCTCACGGTGAGTTCGCTCGGGCTGGAAACCGGCACCAAGTCGCCACCGTTGCACACCGGAACGGACGATCCGCTGGCCCACAGCACGCTGGCCGAATGGATCGCGGTATCCGGCGCAGCGGCCGGCTCCGGCATGGGCTCGCTGACCCGCACCGGCATCTCCGCGTTGTTCTTCCTGAGCGGGTTCCGGCTTGGCTACTGGTGGCGCAACCGGCTCAATCTCCCGCAGTTCTGGTGGACCCGGCTGGGAAAGTCGCGGGCGGCGCTGCAGGAAATGCTGGCGCGCTTTCCCGGACTGAAAAGCCCGGTGTGGTACCTGTCCGATGGTGGCCATTTCGACAACACCGGCGTGTACAGCCTGCTCAAGCGCGAACTGAAACTGATCGTGTTGGCCGATTGCGGCGCCGATCCAAGTTACGTGTTCGCCGATCTGGAAAACCTCGCCCGCAAGGCGCGCATGGATATGGATACCGCGATCGACTTCATCGATCCGGAAAGCCTGCCACCGGAGATCGGCGCCTCGTTGTGCGCGCGTTTCGGCACGCCCGACAGCATCATGCCCGGACCCGGCAACCAGCACTTGCTGCTGGCTCGCATCACCTATCCGGGCAGCGGGGGTACCGGCTGTCTGCTGGTGGTCAAGCCGCGCCTTTACTGCGACCTGCCGCTGGACGTGGCCGGATACGCCGACCGCAACCGCGACTTTCCGCAGCAGAGTACCGCCCAGCAGTTCTTCGACGAGTCGCAATGGGAAAGCTATTGCCAGCTGGGCGAGGTGCTCGGCGCGGCCATCGACGCGTCTCTGCTCGACGTGCTGCCAATGCTGACCGAGGCCGGCGTGGCCACTCGCGCCAACACGGTATCCAGCGAAGACCAGCCCACCACCATGACCCGGCGCCAGCGCGTGGGGGCCACCATCGGCGCCTCGCTCAGCCTGGGTGCGCTGGCCACCGTCGCGCTGACCAGCTGGCAGGCATGGGATGCGCATCAGGCGCAGGCGCGCAGCAATGGTCAGACAGTGGCGTTGCAGCAGGGCTCAGCCGACGCCGTACAGACCGATCTCGAAGCCGGTGCGGCATACGACCCCGCCATGCACAAGCGAATCAGTGCGCTCTTGCAGAGGTACAACGATGCGCACGACTCCGAGGGCATGACCCGCATCATGACCCAGCTGTCCGATACGCTGAACTCCACATGTGGCCGCCTGGACAGCACCCATCCGCTGCGCGAGCGCTGCCTGCTTGATTATTCCGCACTGCGCGCTGCGCTGACCAAGCTTTCGAGCTGGGAGCAGGCGCTGCAGGATTACCGCAACGTCATGTCTCAACAGACACCAGTGGTGTTGCTGCCGCCCACGACCGACATCGCCACCGCGGCACCCGGTTCAGTCGTGCCTGAAGCGGTCCCGATCGACACCGGTGCAACCGCATCGGACGAACCGATGCCCACCGCCGCGGCAACGCATGCGACGACATCCACGGCGAGTGCCGCCGAAAGCATCAACAGCCTCTCGCCAACGGCGGCTCCCCCAGTGGATGAGACTGCACTCACCCCATCCACGGCCTCACTGCATCCCTCAAACGCTACACCACCACCGCCACCACCGCCTCCTCGACCCCCTTTGCCGGCACCCGTCGCAACACCGGGCGCAGCAACAGGCACAGCAGTGGAATCGACAACCGGCGCCGTCGTTGCCGCAGCTTCCGCGGTGCCACTCTCCGACGCCGCCGTCCAGGCCTGCAGCGGTGCTACGGTGGATCAGCCGCAGCACCTGGCCATCTATGCGCAGATCTATGCCGAAAGCCAGCGCGCGATGGCGACCACCCTGCTGCATCAGTTCGGCGCCTTCGGCCTCGCCACGCCGGGTATCGAAAACGTCACCGCGACCGCCAGCCACTCCGGTCGCGGTGCGCCTGCGGCATGGAACAAACCGGTATTCCTGTTCAGCACTTATAGCGAACAGGCACCGGCCTGCGCCCATTCGCTGGCGCGCTGGCTGGCCACGCAACCGGGCTTCCAGACAACGACGCCCACCGCGCTGCCATTGCCGATCCGGCTGCGCGGCAATCCTGACGTGATCGAGTTGTGGCTGCCGGCCGCCAGCACCGAGCCACCGCGCTAGACAGGCGATGCGCTGGCGTCGATGGCGACCCGGCGCTTGCGGCAATGAGGTAACTTTTCCCTGCGCCGCCGCGAAATATCGACATCGGCACGCACTCCCTCCTCCCTCCGTGTCGGCTGGAACAAGCCATGACCTTGATGACCCGTCTGAACAGGTTGCTTCTTCTCGGCATCTGCGCGCTGATGGCCTTCGGCGTGTCCGGTCATGCGCAGGAGCGCGCTGCACCCGCTCCATCACGACTGGTGGTGGTCGAGCTGTTCCAGAGCCAAGGCTGTTCATCGTGTCCGCCGGCCGAGGCCAACCTCAACGCGATCGCCGGCCAGCCGGGCATCCTGGCGTTGTCGTTTGGCGTCACCTACTGGGACAGCCTGGGCTGGAAGGATACCTTTGCCACTGCGGCCTATACGGATCGCCAATGGGCCTACGCGCACCATCGCGGACGCGACAACGTGTGGACGCCGCAGGTCTACGTGGACGGTCATGCCGATCTTGTGGGCACCGACCGTGCGCAGCTGGACCAGGTCATCGCCCATGCCGACATGCATGGACCGCAGTTGTCGTGGCAGCAAGGCCAGCTGCAGTTGAGTGCCGGCAAGCCCGCTGCCACCTGCGATGTCTGGCTGGTGCGCTATGACCCGCGAACCATCAATGTCGCCATCGGTGCGGGCGAAAACGGAGGTCGCACGCTGCCGCATCGAAACGTGGTGCGCGAGTTGGTGCACCTGGGCACATGGGACGGCAGTGCGCGAACGTTCGCCGTGCCGGCGCCTTCATCGAACGGACTCTCGACTGCGGCACTGGTGCAGGCCGGCTCGGGCGGCGACATCCTCAGTGCATCGAAACAGACGGCGCCATGAGCGGATCGCGCGTCATGGCAGGCACGTACATCGACAAGCCCGTCAACCGGATATGGCGAACTGCTATTTCATCGAGTGCATGCGCCGGATGCGGATCCTGCTGCCGCCGGCATAGGTGACGACGAAGGTCGAACCCTCATGCTCTTGCTTGACCACCACCAGCGGCGGCTTGCCCTCGGCCTCGGTCAGCTCCCTGCGGTAGAGCTGCGACAACTGGCCGTTGGCGATCAGGGTCAGCGGCGGACTGACCGGATTGAACGTCGAGAAATGGGTTGGACAGCTGCCATCGAGGCCACAGTTCGTCGCCGCTGAAACATAAGGGAGATGCTTGACCCAGATGAAATACTTGTTCTCGTGCCGGATCCAGATCCGGTTTTCGCTGTTCTTGACGTTTGTCTGCGCGCCCGTGGCATTCCACACGCGCACGATACGCGCGAGGCTGCAGTCTTCCACCGCGCATTCCTGCACCACCAGATAGTCGTCGTCTTGCAGATGCACCGGCTCGACGCTGAGGATGTCGTCCTTGACCAGTGCCTGCGCGGGAAACGCCACATAGGGCATGCGCGGGTCGACCTTGAAGTCGCCCGAGATCAGATAGCCGCCGTGTTGCGAGGTATACAACGGCGCCGTGACGCTCACGCCCGGCAGGTTGGTTTGCGCGGATGCCGCCATGCCGGCCACGCTCAGCCCCAGAGTCATCCATGCATTGCTGACTGATCGTTTCATCTTCATTCCTTTCAAGGTCACGGCTGGCTGGCACCGTGCCTGTCGATCAGTCTACCCATGGCAGACGCACCGCCCGACGGACCGGGCGCCGATCCGAAAGAGGCCTATTTCCCTTCGATGGGCTCCGACGTCCGCTCACCGTCGTTGCCCGATCCGCTGGCGGGCGGGCGGGGTCCAGTCTTGTTCCAGAAATCCAGCAGCATCTTCAAGCCGGGAGACTGAAGCTGTTGCTCTCGCAGTGCGGGTAACCTCATCGCCCATTGTTCATTGGACAGCTGTTCCAGCACGGTCAGTGGCGCTTCGGCAAACGCCATCTGCCAGTGGGCGAACTGTCGGCGCTCGATCGGCTGATTGAGTAATTCAACCAGCTGTTCATGGCTGCCGGAGTTCCTGATCCGCTGGTAAACCGCGGCCACGGCGCCAGCTGCTCCCTCGAAGTACTGGAAGAAGGTGCCCCCATGGTGCAGCAAGGCCCCCGTGACCTGCACCCGCTCGTTGAAAGCTCGCGCATCCATCAGCAAGCCATCAATGTCGCGTACGTCCAGCGGACGAGTGGCCTTGCTTGAATACGCGATCGCTTTCAGATCCTTCATCTTCCCACCGTATACCTTCTTCCCATGAGACGTTGCATCGGCCCGACCCGAGGCGATCCGGGCATTCGCGTACCTGCAACAATAGTGTAGTGGCAGTCGTCCATTTGCTACTGATCACTTGATCGGATCAGTGCAAGCCCTTCGGCCGTCAGCTGCAGCGATGCCCCGTTCACTTCACTTGCGTCCATTTTCATAACCAGTCCGGCAACGATCAGTCTGTGCGCACAGGCTTCTCTCACCCGCGAGAATTGCCCCTGCGCGACCCACGCCAGGTTCTCGTAGTCGTCAGGGCCAAGGTTTGCTGGGCTGGGCATGGATGGGTTCCTGTCTCCCTTGGACGAGCGATCACGAAACGTGGTCATTTCGCAAAACTGGCAATTGCGGTGCCACGAAGTTACTCGATCGGGATTTTCGCACGGTCGACGACGGCACAGTCGGTCAGCGTTCCGCTCGATCTGCTTGTCAAGACCGGCCGGCGCAGACCGATGATGCTGCATGAGGCAGTATCTGGCTGATGAGGTCATTCAACGCCAATGATTCCGGGCAGCGTGTCGCCCGCGGCGACGTCGAGCGTCTGCAGCGAGACTGTCTTCTTTCCCCCATCAAGCTGCTGCCGGCCCACTTCGCGAAATCCCAGCCTGGCGTGAAAGCGGGCAGAGGCCGGGTTGGGCGGCTCGATATCGAATTCGCAGGTGATCAACGGCATGTCCTCACGCAAGGCAAGCGCGTGGACATCGCCGTACAGCCGTCTGCCCACACCTCGCGCCTGCGTGCTGCCGGATACCACGATGCGGTCCACGTATAGAAAGCGCGCGTGTCGCTGGGCAAACCAGCGGTAGTTCGGACTGTCGTAATCCGCACCTTCGCGAAACACCAGCAGGAAGGCTTCGATCCGGCCATCCAGCTCGATCACCCGATGCAGCGCCGCCTGCGCATGCAATCGCGTGAGACGGGCGACGTCCAGCGGGCTCAGCACGGAAACGAAGGCCGCATTCAGCTCGAGGATCGCGGCAAAATCGGCAGCTGTGGCATCCCGAAGCATTGGCAAGCCTTGAGTGGATTGGTGCACGGAAGTGTGCGCGATCGGCGAGCCGATATTCCAGTGACTGCGCGATGCTATAGTTTCGCGGCACGAATGATCCGACGATGCCGTCGCCGCGAGATCGATCGCCATGGATATCCCCGGCCTCGCCTGGCACGAACTGATCCAGTTCTTCGGCATCGAGTCGTTGTTGCAGATCATCGCCGCAGGCGACTATCGCGCCCTGCTCACCGTCGACGGCTTCGCCGCCCTGCTCAATCCGCTGATACCGCCGCTGCTGCTGTTCGAACTGCTGCGCAGTATCGCGCTGAAGACCTTCAAGCGGGAGGACTACCAGGTTCCGCTGCTGATCATGGTGGCGAATCGCTTCATCGGGAATTTCATCTCGATCGCGATGGTGGGCCTGTGCATCGGCCTGTTCCAGCGCTTTGCGCCATTCCAGGCAGGACTCAGCTGGTACGGACTGCCATACGGCTATCTGGCCTGGGAATTCTCGCACTTCGTCTACCACTATCTGGCGCACAAGGTCCGCCTGCTGTGGTGCCTGCACTCCACCCATCACGCACCGGTGGCAATGAACCTGACGGTGAACTATGCGCACATCTTTCTCGAAGGTGTCTACGCCGATTTCGTGCGCACCAGCATCTGCATGCTGGCCGGGGTGAGCCCGCCGCTGCTGATCCTGATCATGATCATCGACGGCTTCTGGGGCCAGTTCATCCATGTCAGTGACAGCGTGCTGCGGAACGGCCGGCTGGGCGTACTGGGCAAGGTCATGCTCACGCCCTCGCACCATCGCGTGCATCACGCGCGCAACGTGCTCTACATGGACACCAATTTCTGCAACCTGCTCAATGTATGGGACCGCGTGTTCCGCACCTATCAGGAAGAACGCGACGACCTCACGATCGAATACGGCATCACGCGCCCACTGAAACCTTACAGCATGCTCGATGCCTATCTCGGCGAGTTCTACCTGCTGGGCCGCGACGTGGTGAGAGCGCCGGGCCTGCACAACAAGCTGCTGTATCTGCTGATGCCGCCGGGCTGGAGCCACGACGGCCAGCACAAGACGGCGAAGGCCGCCAAGCAGGCCTTGCTGCGCCACGCTGTCGCGAGCACGGCATTGCTGGGACCGGTTGTCGATGCGATGGAGGCGGACGCGGCACCGCTGACCTGAAACGGGTCTTCAGCCACACGCGAACACGGCTTCGCTTTTGCTTGCCTTCGTGCAGCTGTTCCGCTAAAGGATGGTCGTTCGATCTGCCGCTTCGTCCGGCAAGAAAACGCCCGCTGCAGTTGCCCCAGCGGGCGCGAACGATCGAAGCAGTCAACCGAAGCTATTGGACAATCATCGTCGCGTTCGGCATGCCCGGCGTCCCGCTGTTGAACTGACGGTTGTTGAGGGCGGAACCCACGATGCCGCCACCCGCGCTGATCCCGACCGTGTTGTTGAACATGTCGACGTCGGACATGTTCACCTGCGCACCGGGCAGAGCCTGGATCGCGGTCCCGTTGGCGGAAAACATGGTGTCTTCCAGGCCGATCGAACCAACCGTGGCCTGTGCGCCGAAGCCGTAGTTGTTCTGGATGGTCGAATGGGTGACGTCGATATGACCACGCAGCGTCTGTACCGCGATGCGCGTTCCCTGAACAGTCACGTTTTTCAGCAGTGCCGAAACCGGACCCGGTCCGGTGGTGGCGGTGATGACGAAGCCCTTGTCGCCTCCGACGATCGTCGAGTCCTGCACCAGCACATAACCGGCGGATGTGATGCTGAGTTCGATATTGTTGTGGGTGAAGCCTTGGAACGTACAGTGGTCAATGACCACATTGCCGGCGCTCTTGATCTGCACACCGTCCAGGCCCGCTCCGATGCCACTGAACTCGATGCCGCGAAGGATCACCGTGTCCGTGGCCGCGGCATTGATGGTCATGCCGTTGGTGCCGGAAACCAATACGCTGGCCAGCTGTCCTCCGCCATTGATCGTGATCGCCTTGGTGATCGTCAGGGCACCATAGCCGCCCGGGTCGAGTGCATTGATCTCGCCACCGGCCGCCGTCTTGGATATCGCCCCGGCAAAGGTCTTGCACGGTGCCGTGCGGCTGCATGGGTTGGCGTCGTCGCCGACCCCGGAAACCCAGGTCCGCGTCGCTTGCGCATGTGCGCAGGTGATGAACGCGAACGACAACACGCCGACAGCGAACATCGTTTTCAAGAAACGTTTCATGTTTTCACCCCTTCCATTCAAGCCGTTGTGTGGTCCCTGGGTACGTCACACGACCCGCGGGACTCGCCGGTAGATCCCCTGCGCTCACAGTGCTGCAGCATAGGCGCGCGCGGCCAAGCATACGCCAACATCGGGCCGCAGATGGGGAACGCCGAGATTCAGTAATGCGGCCGATCGACCGACGATTTGCATCAACCTGCCATTCCGGCGCGCGGCGTCAACACCGACGGCACCGATGCTCTGCCGACCTCATGCAGATCCTGCGCAACGGTTCGCAGGCCTCGGCCAAGGGCGCCGAACAATACTTCACCGGCAACGTGTGCATCGACATGACCTTCAAGGGTTCGCGCGACGCGCGCATCGCTGGCGCCACGGTCACCTTCGAACCCGGCGCGCTCAGCGCGTGGCACAACCATCCGCTCGGCGCTGGAATTTTCGAATGATTGGTATCCGGTGGACCTTTGCGTCCGTGGCTTTCCGCTTTTAGAACGATGACACGATGTTCTCAAGACTCTTGTTCTTCTGGCGGGCGCGATTATCCCCATCGGGATAGTGATACCAGGACTCGTGCGGCGAAGGCTGCCTGCAGGACAGACATTGGGTCATCGCCCAGAAGTGACCACAGCCCGGACAACAGCCAGCGGTCCAGAATGTGTTCCATCTCGTCGCACACCCGGCACCCGGCTCAGTGGGTGCGCAATACCAGCGACTGTCCACGCCAGGTTCCCAGCGGCATAGCGGACAATGGATATGTGGCTGCAGTTCCATCCGGGATTTACTCGATCAGTGCAAAGAGAACGATACCGTCGAGCGCAGGCGACGTCATCGCGAAACCGGCTTGCTCGATGGCTACGCCAGGACGTGCCGAAGCACACCCTATTCTTCGCAGTGCGCCAGCGCGAAATCGATCGCCGCACATACCGCCGCCACCTGTGCGGCATTGCATTGCTCGGGCGTCGCGCGGGGACTGTCGGGATAGACCTCGGTGGTGGTCTTGTAGCGGGCATCGGTGATGCCGGCGCAAAGGCCGAGCTGCGTGAGCGCGTACTCGATCACGCCGGGCGCGACCATCGGCGAGCCGATGATCTGGCCATGCCGATCGGCCGGGGCGATATGGGTAACTTTCGCCACCGCCGCGATCACTGCTCGCTGGAATGCCGGCTGCGGATGTGCGCTGTCATCGACCAGATAGAAGCCATCGGGAATTTCGCCCGGTTCGCAGGCCACGCCATCGCGCGCGGCTAGTGCCGGGCGAAACTCGGACTCGTCGCTGTCGGTGGTTTCGTGCAGATCGATGTGCATCAGCACGCGAGCGCGGAGCGGAGCAACCAGGCGCATGAGAGCGGCCGATTCCTGCGCCGGACTGGCCTCGCGAAACGAGCGGTTCGGGTCAAGCGCGTCCGCGTTCCAGCGGTGGATCCGCTCGTAGGCCCAGGGACTGACGCATGGCGCGACGAGCAGGTTGACCCGGCCTGCATAGTTCGCCGCGTGCTGGTCGACGAATCGCAACGCGCCATGCACGCCGCTGGTTTCATAGCCGTGCACTCCGCCCGTCACCAGCACGCAGGGAAGCTCGTCGCGCCAGTCGCGGCTGCTGATCGCGAACAGCGGATAGCTGCCGGAGGGATAGTCGAGTCGGCCGTACTCCGACACGTCGAAGCGCGAGCGAAATTTTTCGATCGCGCTCAGCACGTCCGTGGCATAGCTGCGCCGGACGGCCTGTTGTGACAACCAGACTGCCACTTCCGGGTCGCCCCAGGGATGTCCGGGGATACCAATGGGGAACCGTGTCTGGGTGTTCATCACGTCGCTCGCCTTGCCGTCGGATCAAGCGCGGCACTTTAGCACCGGACGGAATCGCCGGACGACACATGGAATGGCACATAGCGAGCACGCAGCGGCAATACCGTCCGGAACACCCGGTGGAACGGGTGATCATCACCTGCCCACGCCGCGCGTGGTGCTTTACACGTCGCACTGATACCCATAGCTTCATGCTGGCCGCAGATGTCCGCATGATGTCGATGACCTCCAGACGGCGGAACCTTCCTCACGCGTGGCTTTGATGTCGACCGATTCCCCAACCGTCATTTCCCGGCTGCTGGCCATCGACACGCTGGGCGGCTGGCGGATCGCCGGACTGGTGCTCGTGTTCGGCTGGTTCCTGCTCGGCGGCATCGCGCATTTCACGTTCACCGCGATCGAGATGCGAATCGTGCCTCCCGGCATTCCCTGGCCACGCGCAGCGGTGCTGGCGAGCGGCGTCTTCGAACTGCTCGGCGCGCTGGGCCTGACGTGGTACCGAACGCGACGCGCGGCCGGCATCGGCCTGTTCCTGCTCACACTCGCAGTGACGCCGTGTCACATCTACATGCTGCAGCGGCCGGAGTTGTTCGACGTGCCGTACTGGGCGCTGGTGCTGCGCCTGCCGGTGCAGCTGGGGTTGCTGGCACTGATCCTGTGGAGTGCCGCAGCCAGCGCCGCAACCGATCACCGGTGAGCCTGCTCATGTGGCGACGTGCGACAGCGGCCAGCCAGGTCCAGTGTTCGCGATGATGACTTCGCGTATTGCCCGTCCCGACTTGTCTGCTCAAGTGGCTTGTGTCCAGGTCGCGTCGATATCGATTTTTACGGCCTCATCCACACCTGCGGTATCGACGTCCCGCATGTCATGCACGCAGCCATGCCGCATGCCCGCATAGTCACCGTTGCGGCGGAAGGTCGCCGACCAATGCACGCGACCGGTACTCGCCGCCGGCCGATAGTCTGCTTCGTAGGTACATCCATCGCTGGTCTTGCCGGAGACATCGACCATGACTGAAACCCTCGTGGCGTTTTCACCTTCCCAGCATAGGCCGTTGGCGACGCAAACGCTTGCCTGCCGGCGTCATCGCGTCGACCCGGTTCAGAACGTGAGCCGCGTCAGTGACAGGTTGGCTGGCGCGCCGTAGTAGGTGTTGTCGTATTCGTCGAGCACGTAGTACCTGCGGTCAAGCACGTTGTTCGCATTGAGCTGCAACGAAGTGCGCAACGAGAAGTCGTACTTCGCCATCAGCGCCAGCCGGGTCACGCCGCCCTGATGCAGGATGGTGCCGCCGGACGGCGTGCGCACCTGCGGCTGACGATGCGCTTGCCCGTTGAAACCCGTACAAGTAGTCATGCCACCCGCACGTATTTCAGAAGGAACACGGCCTTACTTCCGCGCCTTGCGTTCGCCTGCCGCTCCCTGCGCCCGCGCGCTTTCCATCCAGCGCAGCACCTGCCGCACCCATGCGCCCGTCTGGTCCGGATTCCACACGAAGGTCGCCACGCTCTGCGGCGGCAGCGTGTACTGGAAACCGGCCTGGCCTTGCGTCACGGAAACACGTCGCGCATCCGTGTGGCTGTTCACCATCACCAGCACGACCGATTCGTCGGATGTATTCCGGAAAGCCACATTGTTGATCTCCTTGTCGGTTTCGCCGGATCCCACCCGTACCGCACCGGGCAGCACGAACCGGCTGAAGTGCGCGAATGCGTAGTACTCGTCGTTGCGGCTCACCGCGCCGGTGCGCGAGTCGATGGTGACGATGCCCTTGCAGAGGTCGCAGCCGCCGAAATGCGGGCCGTGCTGCTCGTCGAGTGCCAGGTTCCAGTAGACGACGCCGCGCGCCCAGTGCCTGAGGCCGGCGAGCAGCAGATCCCGCGCGAACCACATCAGTTCGCCCTTTCGCGCGGACTCCCAGTCGCCACCCGAGCACTCGGTGATATAGGCATCCTTGTCCGGATACGCTCGATGGACCTGGCTCTGCGCAGAGGCCGTGCCGTTGTAGCAATGCCACGCCACGCCATCCACATAGCGCGAGGCGACAGGATCGGCCAGCACGCTCGACGGTTGATCGGGTTGATCCCAGTTGTGGTCCCACTCGAGGATGAGCGTCTTCGGCGTGCGCCGCGCCAGCGCCGGACCAAGGTATTGCCCGATCACGCGCGCGCGCGTGGCGGCAGGCATCTCCATGCCCGGGTAGGTCAACGGCACGAAGCCCGGCTCGTTCTGCACGCTCAGGGCAAAGATGGGGATGCCGTTGGCGCGATAGGTGTCGACATACTTGATCAGATAATCGGCGTACGTGCTTTCGAACGGCTCCAGCAATTCCCCGCCGATCAGGTTGGCGCTGGTCTTCATCCACGCCGGCGGACTCCATGACGACGCGATGATGCGCAGCTGCGGATTCACCGCCAGCGCCTCGCGCATCGTGGGGATGACGTCGCGCAGGTTGGGCGTGACGTTGAAATGCTGCAGCAACGGATCGGTCTGCCCGGTGGGGAGATCGTCCAGCGTGTAGGGCTGCAGCGAGAAATCCGATGCGCCGATGGTCAGGCGCGCCATGTTCAGGTCGAGGCCGGGTGACGGACCGAACAGCTCCTGCAGCAACGCGACGCGCTGCACGGCATTCATGTGATTCTGGATCACCCACGCCGACGAATCCGTCATCGCCGCGCCGAAGCCGACAATGGATTGATAGGTCGTGTGGATGTCGACGACCACGCCGGCCGGCAGCGCCTCGCTCGGTACCATCCCGAGGTCGGGTTGCCGCGCCAGGCGCAGCCGGCGATCCGCCGTACTCAGCCAGATCTGCACGTTGGGCAGCACCGGGCGCGTCGTCGCGACCACCCTGGGCACTGCCGCCAGGCGCTGCTCGCGGCGCGATGCACGGAAGACAACCAGTGCGAGCACGGCGGCCAAGGAGATGAACGCCAAGGCCAGCACGCCGAACAGCCTCTTGCGCTCAACCATGGAGTACACCGAACCCATCGTCCATGCGACCGTTCACCGGCGACCGCTGCGCAATCGCCGACGCTGCCGGGTCTGCGCATGGCAGGTCCGCGAAACTGCGGGCGGGGTCGACGCGCGGGGCACCAGCGTCCCTGCCCGCTTGGGGTTCCCTAGTCAGGGTCTCGCCCGGCAACGCGCTTCTTCGTCAGCGGCGCCGCGACAAGCCACGCAAAAGCTGCAAGCACTGTTCCTCCGATGGGGGTGATGCACGAGGCAAAGAGCGCTTCACTCGATACGAGCCGGCCCGATGCCTGCGCCTTGAACACGAGAATGAGAAATTCCGGCGCGCTGAAAAAGACCAGACCAGCGACAAGGATGAAAACAAGGAATGCCCGCGAAGAACCGGGGTATTCGGGATTCACCAGCAAGGGCATCACGCTCTCCCTCCACGACCAGTCCATTCTCCATGAATCGGCCACGTCATGGAATTGTCGCTGACAATTTCTTTCGAAAAGACTCGAGCAAGCCTCAAAGCTTTCCGGCTCCCCGACGCAGCCAGAGATCGATCAGCGATTTCTCGTAGCGCAACGAATCCTGATCGGTGGCGAAACTGTGACTGAGAAAGGCCAGGTCGCGCAGCTTGCGGCTGCCCTGACTCAGCACCTTGCCGTCGGCATCGTACAGGGTGAAGTTCAGATCGATGCGCGGCGGATAGATGTCCTTGATGATGCGCACATCCTCGAAGCGAGGTCCGCGCCAGGGCTCGTATTCGCCGGCGCGGTCCACGTCGGTCACCTCGATGTCCATTCGCTGGCCCGGCGCCAGCACGCGCGATGCACGTTCGGCGATGTATGCCTTCAGCGGTTTCAGATAGTCGCCGGCGTCCACCAGGTGCATCCCGAAACTGCGCTTCGCTTCGGTGAAATTCTGCGGATCCTTGTAATGCACGTTGACGTTGTCTGGCGGCGTTGCCGCCTGCGCGGTGACGGACGCGAACGCCAGACAGGCGATGCACAGCAGGCGGGTCAGCAGAAACGATTTCATGGCGAATCTCCCGGATCGGAACAGC